>DNGG01000223.1:10691-10833 GCA_003486675.1 Cyanobacteria bacterium UBA11372 | reverse complement strand
TTTATCGCTGCTTGCTTCTTCGTCCTGATTATCGGGATTGGGGTGTATCCCAAACTGGCTACCCAGATTTACGATGCAAAAACGGTTGCAGTGAACGCTCAGATGCGTCAATCCTATAGCCAAGTCGCGCAAAAGAATTCCC
>DNGG01000223.1:4723-10490 GCA_003486675.1 Cyanobacteria bacterium UBA11372 | reverse complement strand
CCAAGTCGCGCAAAAGAATTCCCAGTTCTATGCTAAGAAGGTTTTGGCTCCTAGCATTGCCGAATCTAAAGTAGCGCCGGTTTTGGGAGTTATCAAGTAATTCGATCTAACTATAATTGGGTTGGAGATTCAGCGATCGCTCTTTATTGGGCGATCGCTTTTTTCAATGTAATACGGTTTTCCCGTCAACGCGCTACACATAGGGGGCGGACACGGGGGTACCGCCCCTACTCATGTGTGGCATTTTCAAGGGAAATTGGCATAAGTCTAAACAACGTAGACAAAGTTGTTAAGATTGTCCAGATTTAAAGCCGTTACGCCTATCACCCGACCTATGAGTTCGTTAGTGGATTCTTTCAGGAAGATATCGGTATTACCACCGCTGACTGACAGCACGTAGTTAGCGGAACTTCCTTTAAGCTGGATCTGATCCCGGCTGAGGTTAAAGTCAGTCACCACGGCGAAATCAACAGTACCGCTACTACTGGTGTTGCCATCGTTATAATAAGCACCTTTAACAGAATCTCCCAGGATAAATAGATCTGCACCCGCGCCACCCGTGAGGCTATCTAGTTCGTTTCGTCCCGGCGTGGCGCTGGAAGTGTCAACACCATTCAATTCGTCATTGCCGTTACCGCCAAAGAGCGAGTCATTCCCGGCGCCACCGATTACAGTATCGTGACCGCTACCGCCATCAAGCGAGTCATTGCCATCGGCGCCATTTAGCAGGTCATGCCCCGTGCTGCCCAAGAGCGAGTCATTCCCAAGGCCACCGTCTAGAGTATCATTGCCAATACCGCCAAAGAGGGTATCGTTGCCATCGCCGCCATTGAGCAGGTCATGGTCTGCAAGACCAGAGAGGAGGTCATTTCCTACGCCACCGTCTAGAGTATCGCTGCCATTCTCGCCATAGAGGGAGTCGTTGCCGATATCGCCATCAAGGGAATCATGACCATCGCCGCCTATCAGTGAGTCTTGGTCTGCGCCGCCATCAAGGGTGTCGTGGCCTCCCAAACCATAGATAGTATCGTTACCAGAACCTCCGTTGATAGAATCGTGTCCGGGGGTGCCGACCAGGGAATCATTGCCGGGGCTACCAACAAGAGTATCGTCGTTGAGGATGGTGGCTATGACTTTAGTATCGGCGATCGCTGCGTTAGTCGCATTGGTAAAGTTAACGAAGAAAGTCTCGTCAGGTTCGATTGTTGTATCCCCAAGTATTGGCACAAACAGCTTTTGAATCGTCTCCCCTGGAGCAAAGGTGAGAGTGCCGCTGATGGCTGTAAAATCTTCACCAGCTTTGGCAGTGTCGTCAGCGGTGGCATACTGCACCGTCACCGCTTTAGTGCTAGCTTGGGACAACTTGACGTTAAAAACTGCCTTAGTAGTGCCAAAGTTTCCTTCTGTTACTGTCGCATCATTGATGGAAAGTTCTGGTAGCTTTTGATTGCCAAAGTTGACGTTTTTGACAGTTGCTCCAGGGTCAACTGTTACCGTATTAAAACCGACCAAAGGAGTGCCGTCGTCTTTTGCGATAGAGAAATTATCAACCAGCAGACCGGAAGTGAAATTGTTATCAGTATCTGCTACGTCTACAACGCCAACAGCTACTGTATAAGTGCCAGCAGTTGCAAAAGTGTGGGTAAAGGTGCCGTATTTGGTTTCTGCTTTGAAATCTTTGAAATCAGTCGGCAAATTAAAGAAGGTACTGTTTGTGTTTCCCAGCACCTTCAAGGGATCGGACGAGATGGAAACAAAGCCAAAATCATTGAAGGAACTGGGTGTTGGCTCTTTGGTGAGGAAGTTCCAATCAAAACTCAACTTGGCACCAGCAGACACCGTAACCGTTTGTTTGATTGCCGAACCTTCAGTTGCGTTGCCATTAGCTATAAGATCCAAGCTACCAGAAGCCAAACCCAGGAATGTTTCCAGATTGGCATCGCTCACAGAACCAGTGCCATTGGTAACTAAAGCTTGATTGGTGCCGTCGGTTGGTTTAGTAACATAGGCATCTGTTTGGATGCTAGCGTTGCCTTTGGTTTGCCAAGCAGTAAAGTTGCCTGTTTCAAAACTTCTGTTGAGCGGGACAATTGGAGAAGTCTGTAGCCAGCCTTTCTGGGATACCTCGGCGACGGTATAAGTTCCCGGTTCCAGGTTATCAAAGCTGTAACTGCCATCGGCACCTGTGATAGTAAAATTCTCGCCTGGGTCGCGAATGCGATCGCTGTCAGCATCCAGGAAAATTATCCAATCTTCTAGTCCCATCTCGGTAGCATCTTGCACACCATCCCCATCTTGGTCGTTCCATTTAATTCCTTGGATTTGTCCCGGCAGTGCTTTGTTACCAAAGTCGATATCGGCAGCAATTTCGCCTGAATTGAGGACTACCGTTTGCACTCCATTTGATGGGAAAGTCTGCTGCCAGCCATCTTTTTGTACTTCGGCAACGTTATATGTTCCAGCTTTTAAACCTGTAAAAATATAGTCGCCATTGGCATCGGTTTGGGTGGATGGTTCGGCGGCAGAAAACAAGGTCAGCGACCAACTATTGAGAGTGCCGACATCTGCTAGACTATCATCGCTAACTTCCAATTTCCAAGTGCCGTTGGGATTTTCGCCATTCAAAACAGCTAGAGTTCCCTCCGGTTTGAAGCTGCCAGTAAACGGTGCTGTCCCTGAAGTAATTGATGTAGTTGCCGCGTTATCCAAAGATGTATTGGTAAAGTTGTCCCCACCTCCACCTACATCGGTGAACAACTCGACGCGAGTGCCAGAAGGGCTGATGAGGAAGACATCCAAATCTGCATCAAAAGTGTGGCTGATGTCTAAAGTTACGTTCGCATCTATCAGCTTGCTGCTCAAGCCACTAACATCTAGGCTTGATGTAATTGTGCCAGTATCTGGAATTGTTTTCGGAATGTCGGTTGAACCAACTATTTTGTATAGCGGTATTGAATCTAAGACGCCATTGTTGTTTTCGTCTATATAAATCGTCCAACCATCTACTCCAGGTTCACCAATATCTTTTACTCCATCTTCATCTTTGTCGTTCCATTTCTTGCCTTTGATTAAACCAATGCTGGCGTTTCGGTTACCGAAGTATTTGTTTTCCACTACTTGGTTCGCCGCCAAGTTCACCGTATGAGTGCCTGGGGTGCTTGGGGAAGTTTGCAGCCATCCAGCTTTGGTTACTTCTGCGACTGTGTAGTTGCCTGGTTCCAAGTTGAAGAATGTATAAATACCACCAGCATCAGTAGTTGTGGAAGTTTCGCCTGGGTCTAGCAGATTGTTGTTATTAGTGTCTAAGAATACAGTCCAGTTTGCTAAATTCGGCTCGTTATTGTCCTTCACGCCATCAACATCTAAGTCGTTCCACTTAATGCCGCTAATGGCACCTTTACCTGGATCTAGGAGTGCTTTAAAAGCGTTGAGTCTTCCTCCAGTAACTGTCTTTCCATTTAAAGCGGCAATTGGATCGACTGAAGCAAGAAGTCGCTCTTTTACTTGCTGTGCTGTCAGATTAGGGTTTTGCGCCCAAATCAAACTAGCTACCCCAGTTACGTGGGGAGCCGCCATAGAAGTACCGTTGAAGCTGGCGTATCCACCGTTGCGAATGGTGCTGAAGATACCAACTCCTGGCGCACCCAAATCTACAGATGTGGCTCCGAAATTGGAAGAACGGGCTAAGTTGTCATAACGATCCGTAGAGGCAACAGAAATGATGTTATCTAGGTTGTAGCCGGAAGGGTAATAGAGTAGCTGATCGTTATTATCGCCGATGTCATCGGAACCGCCGTTGCCAGCGCTGGCAATAAACAACTGTCCGGCAGCACCTGCGGCGGCGATCGCATCAAACAACCCTTGGGAAAAGCCATCAATGTGCCAGCTATTATTGGTCAGCTTTACACCCATCTTCGTGGCATATTCTACCGCCTTAATTGCATTGAAAGTGTCTCCAAAACCATTGGCATCTATCCACTTTAGCGCCATAATCTTAGCCGACCAGTTAACGCCTGCGACGCCGATGCCGTTGTTGCCTTTTGCGGCAATTGTCCCCGCTACGTGAGTCCCATGACCGCGATCGTCCATAGGATCTGCGTCATTGTTAACAAAGTCATATCCGTGGATATCATCCACATAACCGTTGTTATCGTCGTCAATTCCATTGCCAGCAATTTCTCCGGGATTAGTCCAAATATTGCCAACTAAATCTGGGTGATTGTAATCTACCCCGCTATCTATGACGCCAATTACCATATCGGAGCCAGTTTGAATATTCCAAGCTTGGGGTGCATCAATGTCGGCGTCAGGTGTACCGCCTGCCTGTCCCGTATTATTTAACCCCCACAGGGAATTACTACGAATACCAGGGTCGTTGGGGAGATTTGAGGCAGTGATGATATAGTTGGGTTCAATGTATTCGATCCTGGGGTCGTTGCGGGAGATTGCGATCGCATTGTCTACTGAAAGGCGATCGATAGACCAAAGTTCAATCCCAAGGCTTTTTGTGGTATCGATTGTTGTCGCACCCAGGCTTTGTTGCAGGGTGCTGACATCATTGGTCTGAATTCCATCCCGGAATTTAACTATCACCTCTCCGGGAACAAATGCAGGTTCGGTAACGGGATTTGTAGGTTCGCGAAGTGTGCCGTTAGCCGTATTGCTTTCGAGTTTATCTCTTTCCATTTTCCACCTTTGTACCTATCGGTTGAATCTTGGGAATTACTTCAACTGCACCCATTGAGAGAAGCCATGTTATGGCAGATTGCTTTTCGAGTCAGGGAAAGCCAAAAGGCTTCGTTTGTGTAGCGGCAGCCTTAAGGCTGCCCGCACACTGCTGTCGCAGGTGTACCTCCTGCGGCTGGCATTTTTGCTGCACGCTTGTTTGTCAAGCGCGAAAACGCTGTATTTCACTTGAAAAGCAATCCGCTGTTGCTTCTATTTCTCTAATGGGTGCAATCAAGGTGGATTTATGCAGCAATTATTAGACCTCTCCAGAAATTACCTTCAAAGGCGGGCAGAATGCCCACCCCACAAGAAATATGGTCGAGGTCTATTGGGCGATCGCTATAAAAGCGGGGCGGGTTTATTTAAACTGTATGTTGTCGGCAGATACGATCTGTAAAACCCGCCCCTACACCTAAAACATCACCCTATGGAAAATCTTTTTGCGCTTGCCCGTCAATTCACTCAATCCAGGAAGCTGATAGACGTTCAAGCTTTTGGAAATGGCAATATCAATGACACCTTCTTAGTAACAGTGGATTCTACCCAAGAACGGCACTTTATCTTGCAACGCATCAATACGCAAGTATTTCGTTACCCCGAACTCGTGATGCAGAACATGCGTACCTTCACCGAACACGTTCAAAATCGCTTGCTAAACGCACCCCTCGATCGCCGTTGGGAAGTACCCCGCGTATTGTTAACTAAAGATGGTCAAGATTATTACACAGATGGGGACGGTTCCTTTTGGCGGGCGATTAGTTTTATTGAAGGTTCCCAATCTTTCGATACGATGCAGGATACAGAACAAGCAAGAGAAGTCGGCTATGCACTGGGGATGTTCCATAATTTGATTAGCGACTTACCTCCGGAAAAACTTGCCGATACACTCGAAGGGTTTCACATTACACCGCGTTACCTTCAGTACTACGAGGAAGTTTTGGCTAAAACTAGCGCTAAGGTATCCCCAGAAGTGAATTATTGCTTGCAATTTGTGAGCGATCGCACTCCTTTAGCCCATATCCTAGAAAATGCCAAAACC
>DNGG01000223.1:0-4505 GCA_003486675.1 Cyanobacteria bacterium UBA11372 | reverse complement strand
ATATCCTAGAAAATGCCAAAACCGAAGGCAAGCTGCCATTACGCTTGATGCACGGCGATCCAAAAATCAATAACGTCATGTTTGATACTGCTACTGGAAAAGCCGTCAGCGTGGTAGACCTCGACACCGTAAAACCCGGTTTGGTACATTACGACATCGGCGACTGTTTGCGCTCCGGTTGCAATCCCGCCGGAGAAGAAACCGCAGATTGGCAGAGCGTTCGTTTTGATACTGATCTAGCTCAGGGAATCTTACAGGGTTACCTTTCGGTTGCTAAAGCATTTCTCACGGAGAATGATTATGCTTACATTTACGATGCAATTCGTTTGATTGCCTTTGAATTAGGATTGAGATTCTTTGCCGATCATTTAGCCGGAAATGTTTATTTTAAAGTCAAGTATGCAGAACACAATCTGGCGCGGGCGCTGGTACAATTTAAGCTTACTGAAAGTATTGAATCCCAGGAAATAACGATTCGTCGTATTATCGAGGATATGAAATAAGTTGATAAATGCCCTCACCCTGAAGGGTGGGGCTATACAAACAAAGCCTGCCAGAGCAGGCTAACATCAAATGCAGGCTGCCTCCGCAGCCAAAGTTTTTCTAGCCCATTGTGGGAAACGCCTACAGGCTAAAGCCTGAGGCTACACAAACAAAGCCTGCCAGAGCAGGCTAACATCAAATGCAGGCTACGTAGGCAGCCTTTGTTTGTGTACTCACATCTTGCACCTGTCAGGATAAACCCTGAATAGCCAAAAAAAAGTGTAAGAAGACTACAGCAGCCAAGAGAAGAGTACTCTAATCTTCAAGTTACCACTCAAACATCAATCTACGTATTATTACTTAAAAAATAGTTCCCCTCAAGCAACGTTGATTTGCTTTCTTTCGGGAAACATGAGAGAAAAGGGCGTGAAAAGATATTTAGAACAGCAAGAACAATGGAAAACATTCTTGCCCACGCCCAAAGTTTAGTGTACACCTTAGTGCTGCTGATGCCATCCCGGTATCAACAAGAAAACCTTGAAACCATGCTGGGATTGTTTTTGGAGGCTCAAGGGCATCCTTTACCGCAACACAGTCAAACCAAATCTGCCAGCGCTTTAAGCCGATTTCTCAACCTTAACTCTTGGCCAACTCGAAAATTAATTCGCACAATTCGTCAACAAATACTCAAACAAATCTTGGCAGAGTCTTCCAGAGGCCGGAGGCCGTTTCTACAGGTAATTATTGACTTAACCACATTAGAAAAACGGGGTAAATTTCAGCCATTTGAGCATTTAATCAAAGTTTATAACGGTAAACGGGGCTTACATTTAGTAGTGCTGTATTTAGTCGTAGGACGTTGGCGCATTCCCTGGAGTTTTCTGGTCTGGAGGGGTAAAAACCATCCATCTCCTGCCCAATTGGGGTTGAAATTAGTGAAACGCTTGCCTAAAGCACTCACTAAACGTTTTCAGGTAATGATTCTCGTTGATACTGCCTTTGGTAGCGTGGAATTTCTTCAAGGGGTGCGGCGGCTGAAATTTCACGCGATTGCCGGTGTTCGTTGTGACCGACAAGCTTGTTGATGGTCGATGTTTAAGACAATTATGCAAACGGGGTCAGCAAGTTTATTTAACAGGTTTGAAGTTTCCTGTTTCGATATCATGGCACTACTTAAAGCGCGATAATGGTCAAGTAGAAAAGCGGTTTATTCTCTCCACTAAACAACTTAAAGCTAGCACGATTACTTGGTGGGGCAGACGCAGATGGCAGATTGAGGGATGGTTTAAAACTGCCAAACATCGTTTTGGTCTACATCGTTTTGGTCAGGGAACCTTGTTAGGTGTCTATCGCTGGTTAGTACTTTCGCTGCTCGCTTATCTTTTGGCGCATTGGACTTATTTATCGACCCATTCTACTACTTTACCTGATTGGGGACAAGCTGCTCAAGCGGCACGAGAGTTGATTTTGCCACAAATTCTTATGTATGTTTTTTTACTTAACTTAGAACGGATGATTCCTTTGGCACGGAGTTACGGTTTTGACATCCATTTTTCCAGGTGCAAGATGTGAGTGTAGCGATACCCTTTAGGGTATCGTATTTTGACGAAGGTATTGTCTAAAAAACCCGGTTTCTAAAACCAAAAACTATGATGTTTTCTTTGCAACCATTTCTTTCTAACAAACCGCTGCCGAATTTAAGCATTGCAGGCGATATTGCTAGAAATAGTAATAAAATTGCCATCCGCTATGAGGTTACAGGTGAGTTAAAAGAAATTGCAATTTCTTCCCCATCAAACACACCCGCACGCCAGCACCAATTGTGGGAAGAAACTTGCTTCGAGTTCTTCCTTGGTATCAAGAATTCCGAGGAATATTGGGAATTTAACCTTTCCCCCGCCGGACACTGGAATGTCTATCATTTTGATGCATATCGTCAAGGAATGCAAGAGGAACCAGCTTTTAATACACTCCGCTTTACCTTTGAGAATCAAGCGGATAAATTGACGCTAGCCCTGGATGTGGATTTGGATAAAATTGTGGCAGAAGAACAATTACTTGATGTGGGAATTACTACAGTAATTAAACAGATAAATGGTGAGGTTAGTTACTGGGCGCTGACGCATCGAGGTGCAGAGGCGGACTTTCATTTGCGGGAGAGTTTTATCATTGAGTTGTATGGAAGAGCAAGAAATATATGACCCACTTGCCAATAAATCAACTTTGGTCATTTATATGATCCAGTCAGGCGAAAAGTGGGTAGAAATTAACAGCGATGAATTGGCGATTGGAAATCAAATGGTGAGGAACCTGCGATTATCTTATGACCATCGCCCAATCGACAAGCGCCAAGTCAAAATAGGAGAGCGCCTAACGTATCATGTTAGACAAGAAGGTAGCCCTTGGAATACTTATAAAGTTGTTCCTTCTGAGTGGGCGATCGCAAGGGTTACTAATTACGAACCTTCCGATTTAGAGGAGCTACCAGAGTTTCGAGGAATTACCATCGCATACTGCGTGCGCCAGCCTCTTTCCCCAGAAGAAGTTGATGCAATGTCCTACGAAATTGTTTCTAAAGTATCGGTAGACTCGTTTGGAGGTGATGAGCAAGCTTATCAAAAGTTTCTCACCAACGAGCAATCGAAAGCGTATGTGCGGGGCTAATCTGCGAATCTGGAAGCGATACGTGCTTCGCACACGCTGCGCGATCGCATTTCACAAATAGGAAGTCGCACCTGCTAGATACCCGACTTCTCCAAGAAGTCGGGTATTTGAGTGTTATTGCGATCGCAGATTTCTTGTAAGCAGCAGATAATCTTTAGTCATAACTAAAGTGCGATCGCAGCCTAATTGCACGATAACATGTAAGTAATTCACAAGATACAGGCTTACCTATGCCAACTCTTCTCGACATCGAAGCGGCAATCAAACAGTTACCAGAAAGCGATGTTCGTCAACTTGCGGCATGGCTTCAGGACTATTTAAATGATATGTGGGATCGGCAAATTGAAGCGGATTTAGCATCGGGTAAATTGGATAACCCGATCGCCAAAGCAGAAGCAGACATCGCAGCTAATCAAGTGAGGGATCTTAATGATTTCCTTCACAACACCTGACTTTTGGAAAGCTTATGCTGGATTACCTCAAGATGTAAAAGAGCAAGCTAAAAAAGCCTACCAACTCTGGCAAGAAAACCGATCGCATCCCTCTCTACACTTTAAGAAGGTAGGTAAAAATCTTTAGTCTGCTCGTATAACTGGTGACTACCGAGCATTAGCTTTGAAAAAGGGTGACGATTATTACTGGTTTTGGATTGGTACTCATGATGAATATGATGCTCTTCTAAGTTAACAGGAGAATGAATCCTATTTTTTGGCACAACGGTAATTTGGTTGAGGGAAACACCCTACCCATAGGAATAGACGATCCGGGTTTACTTTACGGCGCGACGGTTTTTACCACGCTGCGGGTTTATGATGGTAACTTGGATTCTCCTAAAACGAATTGGCTCGGACACCTGCGTCGCCTTTCTTCCTCGCTCCAAACCTTCGACTGGCAGATGCCAAACTGGGAACGAGTGCGACTTGGTGCCGAAATATTAAAACAACACTACCCCGTTCTCAGAATAACCATCTTTCCCGATGGACGCGAATGGATTACCGGGCGAAACTTACCCGCAGATTTGACAGAAAGACAAAAATATGGTATAGCGGCTTGGGTAGCGGAAAGGGGGGAAAGGGCGCGGTCACGAAGTGTGGCGTCAGCCGTATCGCTCCCCTCACACAAAACAGGTAATTACCTCACAGCATGGCTGGCATTACAGCAAGCGCAAAAATACGAAGCCAAAGAAGCTGTATTAGTCGATGCATCTGGCAATTGGTTAGAAACTAGCACCGGCAACCTGTGGGGATGGCAAGATGGTAGGTGGTGGACGCCGCCCCTCGATGCGGGAATTTTACCAGGATTAATGAGAGAGCAGCTCATCGAGCGGTTGCACAGCCAAAATGAGAAAGTAGGGGAAG
>DNGG01000227.1:5331-13374 GCA_003486675.1 Cyanobacteria bacterium UBA11372 | reverse complement strand
GCCACACCGGAAATTAACTCTTCTCCCAGTCCCACAGTCAATCCTACGGAACTAGCAATTCAACCAACTCCCGCAGATACATCAACTACTAACATTTCGGGGAGTTTACCGATTCAAATAACTGTAAATCTTCAGGACGAATCCTGGGTAAGAGTAACCGCAGATGGCAAAACTTTATTTGAGGGCATCTTACAAAAGGGAACGCAGCAAAGCTTTTCAGCTGAAAAACAGTTGACTATAAGATCCGGTAATGCGGGTGCTGTATTGGTTTCTGTGAATCAAAAGGAAGCGCAACCTTTAGGAAAACTTGGGGCTGTCAAGCAAGTAACCTTTACTCCAGAACCATAGCTGGATGATATCAAAAAACCCGGTTTCGACGCAGTTAGGCGGGCGATAATATTTGAGATCGGCGCAGTTAATCGATTAACCCGCCCCGCCTTACTTAAACTAGCAAAAAATAACTTGACAAAAATATTGTTTTATAGTAAACCAAGTTGCTAGTTACATCCAAGGACACTGGTAATAGGTAATGGGTAATCGGTAATTGTCAATATTGCATCGCATTTTAATCCAATTACCAATTAGCTATTAGCCATTAGCACTGGCACAATTTATAACCAGCAACTTGAGTTAGTATTAATTATCATCGCTGCCAGCCGCAAGGCAGCAAATCCACAGAAAAGGCGAGAAGGCTAACCGCTAGAGAGTTTTCTTGTGGATGAATTGGGGATGCAGACGAGAATGGTTCTAAAATGATTGCCCGATCGGGGCTGCTGAAAGCATACACGCTCACCGCGCTGGCAGCGTGTAGGTAGTTTAGTGAAGATCTTGATCCCGGAGGGTCAACCAGTGATATCATCTCGCTGTCCCCGTTCTCTTTGTTGGTAAGCTAGCCAATGGTAATAAAAGTTACCGACCACTAAACTCAAGAGCAAGTACGTGCGGCAAGCGCGGAATTTACGCCTGTGGACTCTTTAGGAGCCGACTCAGAGCCGCAGTTGCAGGAAGCTTTCCGTCAAAGGCAGCGAAATGCTGCCGAAGAAGTAAGTTTTGTCTTGCACAACAGTCGGTAGGATACCTCTGTAAAGCAAGGTAGCACCGAAGCTCTCGCGATCGCACCCCTTCGTCCCCTAGCACAGATTCACCCTCGGCATAATTTAAATAAAATTGTCGAGGGCTAGGCTAAAAAATAGATCGGTATGTTTGCGTACTAGCGATTTGGGGGAATCCTGTGTTTGGAGTGGTAGGCTCGATCTGGCTGCTTTGTGGAGGCGTGGCGTCTAGCTTAGGCAACGCCGCCGGGAAAGCGCAGGGTCTCGGTACCAGAATCGCGGTTCTAACAGGTGGTAGAAACTCAAAATCTGCCTATTTTGCCGATCTGCCTTGAACCGACAAGGATATTATCAATTGATGTCAGATAGTAACAAATAAACCAATGCTACATTTGGCCCAAGTACAAAAGCAGGAACATCCCGGTGAACCCCAGCTACGATTACTGGCTCGCCAAGACTTTGAAACTGCTTGGGTCGTCATAGCTGAAACCCGTGTTATTCCGTCCCCAGAGGCGGGTGCTTGCAATGATGGCGCGTTGGTGTTGGTGGATCTTTCTCCAACCCAGCAGGTTTTGAGCATCCAAGATGCCACAAAATGGGTAGTCGGCTTGGTGAGCGACTACCTTACCAGTGGCATCACCCCAGCATTTTTAGCCGAGGAAAAGGAACGGATTGAACAAGGACTACAATCGGTTACCCTCGAAAAGCAGGAACTAGCCCGCAAAACTCTAGAACTCGAAGCCCGTCGGGAAGAAATTCAGCGCTTACTGGAGCAACGCGATAAGGACGATAAGGAAAAATAGGGCAGGTGAGCTTCTTAGGCAGGTGTGCAGAGGTGCAGGTGAGCAGAGGTGCAGGTGGGCTTCTTAGGCAGTTGGGCAGAGGTGCTCCAGGGACACAGAGAAATTTGAATCTATATTCCCCATCTCCCCATCTCCCCATCTCCCTTGCTCACCTGCTCACCTGCTCACCTTGTGGGGGGTAGGGCTAATCTGGGGGATGAGTTGGCGGGGTTTGGATCTTCTTCTAGCAACAGTTCGCGGATTAGGCGCGCGATCGCTCGTTGGGCTAACCCACTAGCCACTTGCTGACCAAATTGTTGCGTTTCCGGCTTCACCACCAATTTTGGTATCAAAGGTAACACCGTCATCGGGTCAAACCCTGGCGTTTCTTGCAGAATTTGCCATATTCGCTTGATATGCTCCCAAGTTTGCGGCGTATCGATTGCTACTGGCGCTTCGTTGACCGTGGCTAAACCCAGCCGTTCGCTAAACCGATACTTGAGGTTCTCGAAGGCATTGCGCGTCAGGGAGTCTACGCTGTTGACAATTTCGTTTACCAGGCGCTGACGAATAAACTCTCCCCGTTCGGAAAACAGAAACTCGGTCGCCTGATCCAGCACTTTATTCAAATCGTAGTCTTGAGAGTTACGAGCATTCTTCAACAAGTTTTCTAAGCGATTCCAGCGGAACTGCCCGTCTTTAAACAGCAGATCCTGCAAAGATGCTCGCAATTGGGGCGCGGGATCGGTCAACAAGCGCTTGGAAATATAAGGATAAGCTTTGCTGAGGACTTTAAAGTTGGGATCGACGTGAATCGCGATCCCCTCTAACGTTACCAAGGAGCGAATAATTAAAGCGTAGTAGGCAGGCACGCGGAACGGATACTCGTACATCAAAGCCGATAGCTGATCCGTAATGCTCTTAAAGTTCAACTCCGCTACGCTGGCGCCCAAGGCATCGTTAAATACGGCGGCAAATGCTGGGATAATCGGCGTCAGGTCAACATCGGGGGTCAAAAACTCGAGCTTGACGTAATCTTTCGCCAATCCTTCAAAATCTCGGTTTACCAGGTGGACGACGGCTTCGATCAAGCCATACCGCTGATAAGGCTTGACTTCGCTCATCATGCCAAAGTCGAGATAGACTAATTTGCCATCCGGACTGGCTAGCAGGTTACCTGGATGGGGATCGGCGTGGAAAAAGCCGTGTTCCAGCAACTGGCGTAAGGAACACTGCACTCCCACTTCAATCAGATAGCGGGCGTCGATTCCTTGCGCTTGAATGGCTTCTGGGTTGGTTAATTTTGTCCCGGTGACCCATTCCATTGTCAAGACGCGCCGCCTGGTGTATTGCCAGTAAATCTTGGGAATATAAATATCCTTAAGCGAGCCGTAGAGGCGCTCAAACCGCTCTGCGTTCTTGCCTTCGTGGATGTAGTCCATTTCTTCAAAGATGCGGCTGCCAAATTCATCCAGGATGGCACTCAGGTCGCTTTTTAATCGCCCTTTAAAGGTATTTTGCGCCCAGGTTGCTAACCTACGGGCAATATACAAATCTAGAGTAATTTTTTGGGCTAAATCGGGGCGTTGTACTTTTACAGCTACGGTTTCGCCGGTTTTGAGCTTGCCTTTGTAAACTTGTCCCAAGGAAGCGGCGGCTAAAGGTTCGGGTGATAGTTCGGCGTAGATTTCATCCGGCGTCGCGCCTAGTTCTTCTTCAATAAATTGATACGCGACTTCGTTGGGAAACGGGGGTAGGGCGTCTTGCAGGCGGGTTAATTCTTCTAAATACAAGGGGGGAACCAAGTCTGGGCGGGTGGAAAGCGCTTGTCCTACCTTGATGTACGCTGGTCCCAGGTTAGTGAGGAGTTCGCGCAATTGTACCGCGCGTCGCTGCTCATTTTTTGCCAAGCGACCCCGACGGCGATCGCGTAACAAGCTGATGCCAAATTTGAGAAATGGCCACAAGATGGCGAAAAATCTACCCCATACCTGTAGGGGACGCTGGCGGTAATATTGGGCGATCGCTTCCGGATTGTAAGCGACAAACTCGCCCGCGTCACGGCGCGCCAGTTCCTGTCCGGAGTCTTCCCTCACCGCTATCTTCGGTGCATAAACTGCTGCATCCTCCACGGCAACTGAGGTGGCAGCGTTGATCGAATCAGGCGTTTTTACATTCATAGGGAAACTGAGTCGGGGTGACTATGTTAATAATTGTAACAATGATGAATGGAAGCACTGCACTCCCAGCAGAGCGCATTCTGCCTTGAGTTAGTAGCGAACTGGAAAACACACACTAAACTTAGGGTGGTAGCCCCCCAAGACTTGGCGCAAGGGAACCCGTTCGTGGGCTACGATTTGTAACCCTTACCAGTTTTGACTGGGATGACAGGGATCGGCATCTTTCCTCAAGGCGAAATTGACTCCATGTTACTCGGACTGCGGATCGAAAACTTTGCCCTGATCGACCACCTAGAGTTGACATTTGGATTAGGTCTAAATGTTTTAACTGGCGAAACGGGCGCGGGCAAGTCTATTATTCTCGATGCTCTAGATGCTGCTTTGGGAGGCAAAGTCACCAGTCGATTGATTCGCGCGGGCGCTCAACGTGCTGTGGTGGAAGCAACGTTTCGGCTTTCTAGGGAATTGGCGGCGTGGCTGGTGCAGCAGGAAATTGACTTAATTGATGAAACTGAATTAGTCTGTTGTCGGGAATTGGCGGTGCATCAAGGCACGCTCCGCAGTCGCTCGCGCATCAATGGGGTTTTGGTCACCAGACAAATCGTGGATCGGCTGCGCGATCGCTTGGTGGAAATTACCGCCCAAGGTCAATCTGTGCTTTTGGGACAGCCTGCAACTCAACGCGACTGGCTCGACAGCTTCGGCGGGGAAGAGTTGCTCTTGGTGCGGCGGGAAGTATTCGCCGCCCACCAAGCTTGTCAACAGGCGCTTTCTACCCTGGAACAGCGGCGAATTGGGGAACGCCAGCGGCTGCAACAAATCGATTTACTGGAATTTCAAGTGCGGGAACTTTCCGCGGCGTCTTTGAGCGATCCCGATGAGTTAGAGATACTCGAACAAGAACGCTCTCGGCTCTCCCACGTGGTGGAACTGCAACAGCAAAGTTATAAAGTTTATCAGACGCTTTATCAAAACGATGGGGACGCCTTCGCCGCTGCCGATCTTTTAGGTCATGGGGAAGCGCTTTTAAGCGACATGGTAGCCTACGACGCCAGCCTGCAACCGCTCCTCGATATGGTGAATGGGGCTTTGGCTCAAATAGAGGAAGCGGGAAGGCAGATAAACGCTTATGGAGAGAGTTTAGAGGCAGATCCGCAGCGCTTGGAAACCGTAGAACAGCGCGTCCAGGAATTAAAGCAGATTTGTCGTAAATATGGCCCGACTTTATCGGATGCGATCGCCTACATGGAGCGCATCCAAGCCGAACTGGCACAACTCCAAGATAACGAGCAGTCGATCGAAGTTCTAGAGCAGATTTACGCCGAACGACAACAAGTTCTGTTACAAGTTTGCGAAAAGTTAACGCAGTTAAGAAAAGTTGCTGCGGCTCAATTAGAAGCGCGTTTGGTGGAAGCACTCAAGCCTTTGGCGATGGAAAAAGTGCAGTTTAAAGTCGATATTGCTGCGATCGCACCTGGTGCTTCTGGTGGGGATCGCATAACATTTTTATTTACCCCTAATCCAGGCGAACCGTTAAAACCATTAACGGAAACCGCATCGGGGGGTGAAATGAGCAGATTTTTACTCGCGATCAAATCCTGTTTCTCTCAGGTGGACTCTGTGGGAACACTAATCTTTGATGAGATTGATGTCGGAGTTTCCGGTAGAGTCGCCGCCGCGATCGCGGAAAAACTCCACCAACTCAGTTACCACCATCAAGTTCTATGCGTCACGCACCAACCATTGATTGCTGCTATGGCTGATTGTCATTTCCGCGTCGATAAACAAGCGATCGCCACCGATGCAGTTACAAATGACTCGGTGCGCACCGTTGTCCGCGTCTCTGCCTTAGAAGATATTCTGACACGCCGTCAGGAACTGGCACAATTAGCTGGTGGACAGTATGCCGCCGAAGCGATCGCCTGGGCTGAGTCACTTTTGACACAAGCAGCTTCTCGGCGTCAACCCTTTCAAACTGAGACAAGCAATGGTAAAAATTTAAACAATAGTTAATCCTTTTACCCTAATGGAGTTTTCAAGTGTTTTTTCAAACATTTTGCCATACCGTACTTGAGGCAACTTTAACAATTGGTAGGCATAATTACATAAATTTCAGTTTAAAATGCCAGAATATTAAATTAAGGCATTTCGTAGTTTCTGCTACAGCATTTTTCCCATGCTCAACCCTAACTAACACAGTAAGCACAGGAGTAGTCATGAATTTGCCCAACGAGTTCGCTCAATCGGTAAATTAAACTTTCTGTCTTTTTCAAATAGCCAAAATTATTTTGTAACGGAAACAGCTATGACCGCTTCACCTTCGCATCGAACCACTGTAGCAACGACCACTGTAGCAACGACTGTCACGATTGATGTGACGCCAAAAGAAACCAAAGATCGGCTCCTGCATCAAAGTTCTAACGCAGGGGGAGCATTAGTAACAACGCCGAAAGGGACGTTCTCCGCGTTCCTGGCTCCCTTAACCCAAGATAGTTTCAAAAGGGTAGTCACCGACGTTGAACAAAGGCTAGAGGTGGTGAATCAAACCCTGTCGATGCTGCTAGGAAGCTCAGGGTTTGATAACATCCTGCACGAAATGTTAAGCGCGATTACCTTAAAAACAAGGGAATTGCTAGGTGCAGACCGCTCAACAATCTTCCTGTTGGATGAAGAAAAAAATCAACTTTGGTCAATTGTAGCAGAAGGGCAAGGCGGTCAACCACTGGAACTGAGAATTCCGGCAGACAAAGGCATTGCAGGCGAGGTAGCAACTTACAAAAAAGTAGTCAATATTCCCTACGATTTCTACGATGACCCGCGCTCGACTTTTGCTCAGAAAAAAGACCAAGAAACCGGCTACCGCACGTACACGATGCTGGTGTTGCCATTGTTAAACCAAGAGGGAGATTTAGTAGCAGTAGTTCAATTACTCAATAAGTTAAAATTCCCCAACGATCCGGAATCGTTATTAGCAGAACGGATCGATCTGGCAGGTTTTACCCAAGAAGACCAAAGAGTTTTTGAAGAATTTGCTCCTTCGATTCGCCTGATTTTAGAAAGTTCACGCGCGTTTTACATGGCGACGCAAAAACAGCGAGCAGCAGAGGCATTAATTAATGCAACAGAGTCGCTCAGTAAGTGCGGTCTGGACTTAGAAGAAACCCTGAAGCGGGTGATGGATGAAGCCAAAAAATTGATGAATGCAGACCGCAGTACGCTGTGGTTGTTAGATGAAGAACGCAAAGATCTGTGGACGAAAATTCCCCAAGCAGATGGCTCGTTAAAAGAAATGCGCGTTCCCGTCGGCGTTGGTTTTGCAGGGAAAGTAGCCGCAACAAGTCAGACGCTCAATATTGGATTTGACCTGTACGATCATCCAGATTCGGAGAATTCTAAAAAATTCGATAAATCGACGGGATATCGCACTTGCAGCTTGCTGTGTATGCCGGTGTTTAATTCGGATGGCAAGCTAATTGGGGTGACGCAATTGGTGAATAAGAAAAAGCAAGGCGACCATCCAAATTATGACCCTAATGATTGGCCTAATGCACCAGAATGTTGGCGGGCGAGTTTTAATCAAACCGATGAAGCTTTTATGGAAGCTTTTAATATTCAAGCAGGGGTAGCGCTGCAAAATGCCAAGTTGTTTGAAACAGTCAAGCAACAAGAACAAATGCAACGGGATATTCTTCGCAGCTTGAGCAATGGGGTAATTTCTACCGATAAAGCTGGCAATATTATCGCCGCCAACGAAAGTGCCAAGAAATTGCTGGGAATTGCCGAATGCGATCGCATCGAAGGTATGTCGGTGCGGGACATCATTAAAATCAAAGAAGGTGACTTTGAAAAATGGTTCGGCTGCGCTTTAACACCAGAGGAAGAAAAATCGCGCCAGCAGTATTACCCGGATCGGACTTTAATTTCTACCGGAGTGGAAGAACATAGCATTAACTTGTCGATCAACACGATGGCGGATGTCAGCGATCCTTGTAAGGTGAGTGGCGCCTTGGTGGTGATGGATGACATCAG
>DNGG01000227.1:0-5128 GCA_003486675.1 Cyanobacteria bacterium UBA11372 | reverse complement strand
TTGGTGGTGATGGATGACATCAGCGACGAAAAACGCCTCAAGAGTACGATGTACCGCTACATGACTCAGGAATTGGCAGAACAGTTGCTCTCTAGCGGCGATGCTAAACTGGGAGGCGATCGCAAAGAAGTAACGGTTTTATTCTCAGATATTCGCAGCTACACCACTTTAACTGAAAGTATGCAAGCCGAAGAAGTGGTGCAAATGCTCAACGAATATTTTGAATCAATGGTCGATGCTGTATTCAAGCACAAAGGCACTCTCGATAAATACATCGGCGACGCGATTATGGCGGTGTTTGGTTCGCCATTACCCTTGGAAGATCATGCCTGGTGCGCAGTACAAACTTCGATCGAAATGCGCCATCGATTGGCAGAATTTAACCGCCGCCGTCGAGAAAGCAAAAAGCAAGAAATCAAGATCGGTATTGGGATTAACTCAGATATCGTCATCAGCGGTAATATTGGTTCCAGCAAACGCATGGAATTCACCGCGATTGGCGATGGCGTTAACCTTGGATCGCGTTTGGAAGGTGCTAGCAAACAATACGGCTGCGATATTGTGATCAGCGAAAGTACTTTCCAACCTTGTATGGATCGGATTTGGTACAGAGAACTTGACCAAATTCGCGTCAAAGGCAAAACCCAACCCGTGAAAATCTACGAACTCGTAGGGTTACAATCCGAACCTTTGGAGGACAAGAAGCAACAGATTATTGAACTTTACCATCGCGGACGAGATTATTACTTGAATCGCAAGTTTACCCGCGCGATGGGCGAGTTTGGCACGATTCTAGAAGATATTGCTCAAGACAAAGCTGCATCTTTGTATCTAGAGCGCTGTCAGAATTATCTCAAAAATCCCCCACCTGACGAATGGGATGGTGTTTACTCTTTGACTGAGAAGTAAGCAATGGCTACAGAATCCCGGTTTCTCATGAGAAACCGGGATTCTAGAATTGGTAATTGGTAATTGGTAATTGGTAATTGATAGCTCTGCCAGTCTTCGCTGCGAACAACCTTTTGTGTCATATCAGTCCGCTTAATCGCTTATAAGTAGGTAGGCGCAATTAAAACCATCTATGTTTAGTTGTGTAAATCGCTTCAGACTTGGCGAAATTAAGCTTGGATCTAGGTTTACATACTGTTACATAGTTTTGTTGATCAACGCCTACCTACTTATATGCTTATATATACGTAGGTTGGGTTGAAGAATGAAAGCCAACACAAGCTTCAAATTGACGTTGGGTTTCACTTCGTTCAACCCAACCTACAAACCGATATAACCAATTACTAATTACCAATTAGCAATTACCGCTGATTACCCAACTTAACCAAAATTTCTAGAAAGGCTTTAAAATCAGTAATGGGTTTGGCATATAATCCATCTGCTTGGGATATTTCCAGGAGTTTTTGCTGTTCGTCTGCTAGGGCGTAGGCGGTGACTAAAACAATGGGAATATGCGCTGTTTCTGGTTGTGTTTTAAGCAAGCGTGACAGATCTGCACCGTTAACAAATTCACTCTGCCACTCGGCTGCTGGCAAATGAACATCCATCATCACTACGTCTATTGTTCCAGATTGGCAATAGCAAAAAACTTCTGTTGGCTCGTCTGTAATATAGACTTGATGTCCGCCAATTCGTTTAATCAAGCAAGCTGTAGACTCGGCTAGGATAATATCGTCTTCGACCAGCAAAATGTTCAAATCCCACCTCTTTTTAGGCAGTTAGTTCGCCTTCGACATCAGGGAGCGTGAATGTTACCGTTGTTCCGCCGTTTTTGCCAGGACTTTTCAGATAAATCTTTCCTCCCATCAGTTCAATCAAGCGTTTACAAATAGCTAAACCCAGCCCCGTACCGCCGTAATGCCGTTTGATTGTGCCATCTTCTTGAACAAAAGGTTCAAATAAAGATTCTGGTTCGCTGGTGGTAATGCCGATGCCGGTATCGGTTACTGAAATTTCCACTAACCCTTCGGTTGCTCGTTTGATGGCGCTGACTCTAACTTCACCTGTTTCGGTAAACTTAAAGGCATTAGACACTAGGTTGGTGAGAACCTGTCTGAGTTTATCTTTGTCAGCTAAGACGCGATCGCATTCACACTCAATAACCAGTTTAATTCCCCGACGCTGGCTTTCCAAACCCAAAAGGTTTCGCTGCTCTTCCAACAACGGCATCAGACTGACTGGTTCTAAATCAACCGTCATGCGACCTGCTTCTATTTTGGCAATGTCTAAAACATCGTTGATGATATTGACCAAATTGTTAGCCGATTGATGGGCAAGTTGGATGTATTTTTTTAACTGCTCTTCATCGTCGTAGTATCCTTCTTTGAGCAGTTGCAAGAAATTCAGCGTCGAGGCTAGGGGCGTCCGCAATTCGTGGCTAGTCGTGGCGATAAAATTTGATTTCAGTCGGCTCGCTTCTTCTGCCGCAACGCGGGCGGCATTGAGTTCCAAGTTGCGTTTTTGTACCTGGTAAAGGCGATTTTGCATCACCGCCATCCCTAGGTGAATTCCCAGGGACTGAACTAAGTCAATATCTTCGCGAGTCCATTTCGGGGGTTGGTTCTTTCTTTGTTCTCGCCAGAGTTGGAAAGATTTGCGGGGTAGCTGTTGCCGTTCATCCTTCTCCCAATACCCTCCCCAGTTAATTTCGGTATCAATTGCATCGCGGAAAATAGTTAAGCAGCCAATAGATTCTTGACTGTACTGGAGAGGCATTACGAGCAATCCCCGAATGCGGGTGCGCCCGAAAATCCAGGCAACAGATTTAAGTTGTTCTTCTTGATATAAATCGCTAATAACTTGCAGATTGTGGTAATTTCCTGTTTGATGGGGTTGATTTTCGCCTTTCATTAGTTGTTGCCAGAAAGGCGTTTCTTCCAGCAAGCTGGGTTGGTCGCCATTTAAAAGCGCAGCAGTTTGAGAACCACAGGTATACAGAACTGGTGCGCTGTTGTCGTTCGCCATTAGGTATAATCTGCCACCGGAACCTTGAACGGCTCTGACAATTCTTTCCAGTCCGAGTTGCAAAATTTCTTCCATGTTGCGCGGCGAGTGCAGCAAGCTGGAAATTTGATTGATCATCGCTTCCCGACGCACTTGTTCGCGGGTTTGAGCGAGCAGTTCGGATTGCGCGATCGCGATCGATAATTGATCTGCTACCAATTGAACAATTTGCAGATCTTCCTGTGAAAAAGCTTGCGGTTGGGAATGGTGGGATACCAACAAACCCCAAAGATTGCTTTGGTGGAAAATTGGCACTACCAAAGAAGACTGTACCCCCATTGCGGTTAAATATTCTACATGGCAGGGGTCTACCGGACGCTTGAGAATATCTGCAATCGGTTGGCGATAAACTTCTCCAATTGTCAAGTCTGCCGTCGTAATTGGATGTTCTAGGCGACTGAGGGTGATTTGCTGAGCTGCTATATCCACAATCGAGCGCTGTCCCGCTTTAATCAACATTTCCCGTGAAGCAGGCGGAATATCGCCTGCGGGAAAGTTCAAATCCAATAAACTCGGTAGGCGATTCCGATCAATAGACTCGGCAATTACTTGCCCGCTACCATCCGGATGAAAGCGATAAACTTTCACTCTGTCTGTCTGCAAAAATGAGCGGATTTCTACCACAGTTGCCGCTAAAATTTCCTTTAACTCCAGAGATTGGCGGATGCGATTGACCATCCGATCCAGCAACCCGCCATAGGCTAAAGTAGCCGCTGCATTCTTAGATATGTCGGCCTTACTCATTTTTATTTTTTATGTAAAGTAAATTTTTATGTCTCTAACTTAAGAGTATCATAAATAAATTTTAACTTTTGATGCAAAACTTGACTGTCAAAGGTAGGAGCTTTCACATATGTGCAAACAAGGTCAAACTTCTACCATCGGGGGATTGACAGCTTCATCTTCCTGTCCGTTGTAGCAGGTATAGTCAGTAGAGAGGAGGTGAGCGATCGCATTATCTATCACCGAGACTCCTTGTTCTAGGGTGTCGATAACGCTGAGCTTGCCGCGCAAATCCGCCGCACCGATAAAACCTTTGGCATACCAAGTCATGTGCTTGCGCGCCTGACGAATACCTCGTATTCCCTTATATTCATACAAAGCTTGCAAGTGTTCTTTGGCGCATTCCAACCGCTGTACGGGTGTGGGTGGTGCTTTTTCGGTTCCTGTCTTCAAAAAGTAGTCAATTTCGCCCACTAAGAACGGATAACCCAGAGTTCCGCGCGAACACATTACCCCATCAGCGCCTGTTTCTTCTAAGCACTTTACAGCAGCTGCAACCGAAAAAATATCCCCATTCCCAATCACAGGAATCGAAAGAATTTCCTTAACGCGGCGAATCCATTCCCATTTTGCAGCGCCATTATAACCTTGGGCGCGGGTGCGACCGTGGACGGTAATCATTTGCGCCCCGGCATCTTCCATCCGCTTGGCAAATTCTAGGATATTAATTTCCTTATCCGACCAACCAATGCGAGTTTTAACCGTCACCGGCACATTTACGGCTTTAGTAACTTCTCTAACAATTGCCTCAGCGATTTCTGGTTGACGCAGCAAAGAAGAACCGCCGCCATTTTTAGTAATTTTATTTACAGGACAACCCATATTAATATCAACCGTATCCGCGCCTTCTTCTACCGCTTTAATTGCTGCTTCGGCGAGGAAATCGGGGCGACAGTCGAATAATTGGATACTAATCGGTCGTTCGTTCGGGTCTACCTCCATAATTTTGGGCAACTGTTTGACGTAGTGCAACCCCGTCGCGTTGACCATTTCGGTATACATCATCGAATCGGGTGCGTAGCGGCGCACCAGACGACGGAATACCAAATCCGTCACGCCTGATAGGGGAGATTGTAGCACCCGGCTTTTGACTTCAAAACCCCCAATCCGTAGGGGCGTCGAGAGTCTGGTTTTGAGGGTATCCGAGAGGGTGAGCATAGTAACGTCAAGACAGTGTAGCTTTCTTTATTTTAGGCACGAAAGCATCACAGGAGCGACGCTAATGGCTAATGGCTAATGGCTAATGGTTAATGGTAACAGGACTGACGCAAAGAAACCGGGTTTCTATGAAAAATCGTCGCCGAGAAACTAGAGATCTACGAAGAAACCCGGT
>DNGG01000118.1:2740-7917 GCA_003486675.1 Cyanobacteria bacterium UBA11372 | reverse complement strand
AGGACGGCGATGGGTGCCATAATGCGGAGTTGAGCGATCGCTATCTGTTTCGTCTGCATCAGCGTCTGCACCTCTGACGCGCTAAGTCCCTGAGTTTGATTTAACCCAGGGGCGACGATATTGGTCAGCGGTTCGGCAAAAATAATTAAAGCGATCGTAAACAGCAGCAAGAAGCCGGTGACAAGCGTTGTCATTGTTTCCACGATTGGGGCGGCTTCTTTTTTGTCGCGCTTTGCCAAAACGCTGACTACCGCACTGTGAAATGGTCCGTTAATGCCACCCAGCAATACCAGTAAAAAACCGGGGAGAATATAGGCGTAGCTATAGGCGTTGGCAGCTGCACCCACACCAAACGCAGCAGCGATCGCTTGCTGGCGCACCAAACCAAAGATTTTGCTGATCAATGTGCCAAATGCTACAATCCCAGCAATTACAGCCAGCGAACGAGAGGATTTCTTGATTTCAGTCACGTACAGTTACAAACTCGATTAGTGCCTCTCAATTATTTAAACCTGATGACGGCTGATTTTATCTATCAATACCCAACTCTTTATCCCGGCGTGTTGCTTAAACGTTACAAGCGCTTCTTCGCCGATATCGAACTGGCGACGGGAGAAGTCATTACTGCCCACTGCGCCAATACCGGGCCGATGACAGGGGTTTCCACTCCTGGTAGTTTAGTACAAGTGTCTTTGAGCAACAATCCCAAGCGCAAACTCGCCTACACTTGGGAAATGATTCAGGTGAACGACACAGAACCAACCTGGGTAGGTATTAATACAGCTTTGCCAAACCAGATCGTGAAACTGGCATTAGAGAAACGATTGTTTCCCCAGTTGGGGAATTACAACCAAATTCGGGGAGAAGTGGGCTACGGGGTAGATAAAAGCAGCCGCGTGGACTTTCTTTTAACCGGCAGCGAGGCGGATAAGCCGATATATCTGGAAGTAAAGAATACGACTTGGGCAAAAAGTCCGGTGGCGCTATTTCCGGATACGGTAACGACGCGGGGACAAAAGCACCTGCGAGAATTGATCGCTTTATTGCCCTCTGCGAGGGCGGTGATGTTGTATTTGATTAATCGCGGCGACTGTACCCAGTTTGCCCCAGGAGATAGTGCCGATCCGGTTTATGGGGAGTTGTTGCGAAATGCGATCGCCTCTGGCTTAGAAGTTTTACCCGTTAGGTTTGAGGTGACGCCAGCAGGTATTTGCTACAAAGGCTTGGCAGAGTTGATCCCATATATGCCAGCATGATTGATAAATGCTGGATCTAAATTTATGCTGAATAAAGTAGTGGCGAAAGCAGGAATGCTACAGCAAGAGCATCTTACCGTTAAAACTGATATAAATCGGTTGATCGACGTTTTGGACTGGTTTGATCGATTCTGCCATCAGAATCTGTCTCGGCTTTCCTGGCTGGCAAATGAAAGCGCCAGCCTCAACTTAGCCATCGATATGCTGAAATTAGCCCTAGACGAAGGCTTTACCAACGCCGTTCGCCACGCCCATAAGGAATTACCACCAGAAACGCCTATTGACCTTGAGTTAACTCTATGGGACGACCGACTGGAAATTCGGATCTGGGATCGAGGGGGCGACTTCGAGATGCCGCCGCTCAAAGCGCCCGATCCAGATAAACTTTCCATTGGTGGCTATGGTTGGTTTCTGATCCAAAGCATCGGGGATGATGTGGTTTACTATCGAGATGGCGATAAGAGAAACTGCCTATTCATGGTCAAGTACAAAGGCAAGTGACGTACCACACACTGATGCTGCGGCTGATAGAATCGGCGGGCGAGACGCCCACCCCACAAGACTTGAAAAAGAAGCCAAAATCTTTCCCCCCAATTGCAGGGGAAGAGAAAGCGATCGCCACTCGTGGCGTTACCTATTTGCTCAAGGAGATTGCCCAGCTAAATATTGTTGAAACGGGTAATCGAGAATTCCCAAAACTTGATTAAGTTGAGGAGGTACAAAGTAGTCGCTCAAGTCAATTTCTAAAACCGATTCAGAAAGCCGCAGGAATTTCCAGTTTGTTCCAGTTGTAACCGCTCCGTAAACAGGTAATGCGATTCCTTGTCTGTTGTTAAAGCGCTGCGCTCCAACCAGTTGTGCTGTACACTGACCTAATCCATTTTTGATATTATCATCTTTGGCTTCAACAACGGTCACAATCGGGGTTGATATTTCAATTTGGTTAGGTGAAGCCGAGAGGATAAAATCGCATTCACCGTTCAATCCTTGTTCCACATCAACGGTAAGGGTATTCCCGGAAAAGTAGCTAATTTTTCCGCTGTAGCGCGAGTAAATATCCAATAGTATCGGAGCGATAATTAGCTCTGATTTAGCTTTTTCAGTGCCGATATTAGTTGCGAGTAGCTCATATCGATTCAGAAATTCTGCTAATAAATTAGAAGGTTCAACGCGAGGAATTGCGGCAAACAAATTCGGAGTATTGACCAAGGTGAGCTTAAAGGATGCTAGCGCTAAATTGAGGCTTTTGAAATCGCTATAGGACATGGGTGCGATCGCTCCTAAATCATTTCCGCGTCATTTCAAACAAATTCTTCGCTTGAGCATCAAGAAATCCCTCAAAAAGCACCTTCTCACCCCCATCGATTTCAATTAAATTGCGTTCGGCAATCTCATAATAAGCATAAGTCCAAGGGATATTTATTAACTCACCGCTAGTATCATCTAACACCGTAACCATTTCTTTGACAGCACGAGTTGCCGTTTGCCTTAAACCGCTGCCGCCCTGACTGCCTTCAATCTCGGCTTTCATCGGCACGCTTCTCTCAGATAAGCCCTTCGCAGTACTTTCGATATCTGGGTAGGCAGAAGTATTTTGACGGTTAACATACCCGGTAAAGTGATTGACGGCGTATCCGTGCAGCAGTACCCAGGCTCCATACTGAGTTACATTATTTACTGTTTCCACGACAGTTTTCCGGGGAGGTTGCCAAGGGCGAGTAAATATCGTTGAAAGTTGATTGACAAATTGTTCTACTTCTGATTCAGATAAAGCATCGATATTGCTGGGAAATGTTGGGGAATCGATGGATAAACCCGATCCGACTGTTTGATGAATTAATAGGGCAATTTCAGCGGGTAATTCATCTACAATTAGTTCGCTAATAAACAATTTGGGCAAGTCGAATTCGTCTTGTTTTGGATGGCGATAGTGACGCGCATACAGATGGGAAGAGGGAAAGTGATATTCCCCTGCTGGTGCGTAACCTAATGCTGCGGCAATTTGCGCCAGATGTTCAATTCCCAGGTTGTTTTTTTCGACTGTTAAGCGCAAAGAACGGAAGGCGATGTGATCGTTGGCGACGGTACCACCCGCTGCGGTTATCATCTGTTGGTAAACTTGGGCGTAATTGACTCTATAAATGTAATTTTCCCAGAGTTTATTCCAGAGTTTTTGAGCGATTTGGTAATTGGTCATAGGTAATAGGTAATGGGTAATGGGTAATTGGTAATTGGTAATTGGCGATCTGAAATCCGCTTGCATCACCCTCCTTTTAAATAAACCGCAAAGACGCAATAGACGCTTTCTTCGGCTTCCCGCAGGGTAGGACACAAAGAGAAGAGGAAGAAGTCAGAGGGGTTGTCGAGCCGAATTTGGTATGATTGACTAATCGCTAATCGTAGATAGGAATCAACCGAATCTCCATGAGCAATTACCAATTACCAATTAGCAATTAGCAAGCTTGCAATTCTTCGAGAATTTCCAGGGTCATTTGAATTTGATCGCTGTCGATAACCAAAGGCGGACAAAAGCGAATTGCTGCCCTACCGCAACCTAAGAGTAATAAACCTTTGTAGAAGGCTGCATCTACAATTTTATCTCGCAATTTCGGATCGGGTTTTCCGGCTGCATCTAATAAGTCAATTGCTACCATTAAACCCTTGCCCCTCGGTAGGGAAACTTGCTTAAATTTTTTCCCTAAGCGGGTTAAACCTGCTTGCAATAACTCTCCCATATTTAGAGCATTTTCCATCATTCCCGTTTCCAAAAGCCGCAAGGTGACATTTGCCGCTGCACAGGCAACGGGGTTACCGCCAAACGTGGTAGCGTGGGCACCGGGAGGCCAGGTCATTAATTCTGGTCGGGATAAAATTGCGCCTAAAGGTAGTCCGCTGGCGATACCTTTGGCGAGGGTAATGATATCCGGTTTCACGTCCCAATGTTCGATGGCAAATAGCTTTCCGGTGCGACCCATGCCGGATTGTACTTCATCGACTACCATGAGGATGTTGTAGCGATCGCAAATCTCCCTCACTCTCTCCAAAAACCCATCTTCGGGGACAATATAACCACCTTCCCCTTGAATTGGTTCTACCACAATTGCCGCCACTTCTTGCGGGGGTAAAATAGCAGGAAATAGCTTTTCTTCCAAATAATCTAAACTTTCATGAGTTCCATAAGGAATATGCGTTATGCCGGGGACTAATGGTCCAAATTGCTTGCGCTGCACGACTTTGGAACCAGTTAGAGACATCGCGCCGTAGGTGCGTCCGTGGAATGCGCCGAGAAAGGCGATAATGAGCGATCGCCCCGTATAATACCGAGCTAATTTAATCGCCCCTTCGTTCGATTCGGCACCAGAGTTAGTAAAAAACACTTTCGCCCCATTGGGAAAAGGCGCGCGGGCAGATAATTTTTCCGCCAACTCGACCATCGGTTCGTAGTAAAAATCCGTACCCGACATGTGTAAAAATTGCGCCGCTTGGTCTTGAATTGCCTGGACGACTTCGGGATGGGAGTGTCCCGTATTGGTGACGGCGATACCTGCGGTTAAGTCTAAGAATACATTTCCATCCACATCTTCGACCATACAGCCTTCACCACGGGCGATAACGAGGGGGTAACCACGGGTGTAGGAGGGGGAAGAGACAGCGCGATCGCGTTCTACCATAGCATGAGCGCGAGGCCCAGGTAGCGACGTGACGATCCGAGGCGCGCGAGGAAGGGGACGTTTGGTAGGAATACTCAGCATATGTCGATTTTGGATTTTGGCGGATTTTAGATTAAAAAATTAGGCAATTTTGTTCATTAGTAACTACTTCTATGGTATTTGGTGAAATCTAAAATCCACAGATCCGCCTTTTCAGGGTCATACCAATTTCCCTTGATCGTGCCGATCATCAACATATACCGATTGTAGG
>DNGG01000118.1:335-2534 GCA_003486675.1 Cyanobacteria bacterium UBA11372 | reverse complement strand
TAGGGGCGGGTTTTACCAGTTACTTTTGATAAAAACAAACAATGTAACTAAACCCGCCCCGACCCAAGTGTAGCGCCTTGATAGCAAAATGATATCAGGCGTGACGCAAATCCACCTTTGTTTCTATTGATTAATCCTTGGGAAAGGAAACGAGAGATCCCAGAAAGAAACAAAGGTGATAAGCTTGTCGTCCACGCACACTTCGGGGCGGGTTTATTTACCCTTGGCGCTGGGTTGAAATATATCTCGTAAAACCCGCCCCTACTTCTGCCAAAACTTTTCTTACCGGACATGATATTAAGGGTCATAATCAAGTCTGTCACCCTTGAGAAACCAGATCGGCTTTTCCCTTAGAGGTGACCCCTTGATGCCCAAATAGTTCAATATCGAACTGATATAATAGTCTCTCGGTTTCCAGAGGGTATCATCGTTGGCGATCGCTGTTAAAATAAATTGCTGGCTTTCTGTTAAATCGTGGATAGTTATCCCTTCTTGTAACTGCCGATCTTTGAAAACCTAGTAGCAATTCATAAAAACCTTCTGACTCAACTTCGAGTTCTATGAATTGCTCAAAGGTGAGTTTTTGCTTAGGTTTGGTAGCAGTCATAATTAACCCTCCTGCATTTTCCGGCGCAATTACCAATTACCAATTACCCATTACCCATTACCTATTCCCGATTATCAATTTGAGCGCGTTGCAATTTCCCGGAAAAATCGACATAAACCGTTTTCCATTCGGTAAATACATCCAATGCAGCACTCCCTGCTTCCCGGTGTCCGTTTCCAGTTTGTTTGACGCCGCCAAAGGGTAAATGTACCTCGGCACCGATAGTTGGACCATTAATATAAGTAATGCCTGCTTCGATGTCGCGCATGGCTTGAAATGCCCGGTTGACATCGCGGGTGTAAACTGAAGAAGAAAGACCGTAGGGAGTGTCATTTAAGATTGCGATCGCTTCCTCAAAATCGCTCACTTCAATCAACCCTACCACAGGGCCAAAAATCTCTTCCCGCGCGACGCGCATATCGGGAGTAACCCCATCCAGAATTGTCGGCGCAAAAAAGAAACCGTGGTGCAATTCTCCATCTTTTACTATTTCCCCACCGATTAAAACCTTCGCTCCTTCGCTGCGGGCAATTTCCAAATAATGACTCACTCGTTGCAACTGTCCCTGATTCACCAATGGCCCCACATCGGTATTAGGATCGTTACCATGTCCAATGCGTAACTTGCTGGTATGCTTTAGCAGCATAGCGGTAAATTTATCCTTAATATCCCGGTGCAAAATCAACCGACTCGTTGCCGTGCAACGCTGTCCGGACGTACCAAATGCACCCCAAATCGCACCTTCTAAAGCCAGTTCTAAATCCGCATCTTCCATCACCACTTGGGCATTTTTCCCGCCCAATTCCAGACAAACTCGCTTGTGAGTGCGCCCGCAAGTCGCCCCAATTTCTGCCCCAGTTTTAGAAGAACCTGTAAACGATACTAAATCAACCCCTGGATGTTCTAATAAAGCTTTTCCGACTGTTTCTCCTTCACCATGCACTAAATTAACCACCCCAGGCGGTAACCCAGCTTCTTGAAATACCCAAACCAAAAAATTAGCACAAGTAGAAGTATCTTTTGCCGGTTTCAGAATTACCGTATTGCCGCAAACTAACGCGGGCATCATTTTCCAACAAGGAATCGCCACGGGAAAATTCCAAGGAGTAATTAAAGCACAAACTCCTATCGGCATCCTGACACTCATAGCAAACTTATTCGGCATTTCCGAAGGCGTAGTTTGCCCAAACAAACGCCGCCCTTCTCCCGCATAATAAAAAGCACAATCAATTCCTTCTTGCACATCTCCCCGCGCCTCGGCAATCGGTTTGCCCATTTCCCGACTCATCAGTTGGGCAAGGGTTTCTTTGTGCTGAATTAACAACTCTCCGACTTTATGAATCAATTCTCCCCTGGCGGGGGCGGGTACGAGCCGCCAAGTGCGATATGCTTGACGCGCAGATGCCACAGCTGCATCGACATCAACCGCTTCAGATCGAGGAAAGGTGGCGATGATTTCCCGCCAGTCGGCAGGGTTGCGGCTTTCCAAAGTTGCTCCCGATTGGGCGGGTATCCATTCTCCGTTGATGTAATTCAGGCAAGTCATGGGAATTTCAGATTTGAGATTTCAGATTTGAGATTGGGGATGAGAC
>DNGG01000118.1:0-135 GCA_003486675.1 Cyanobacteria bacterium UBA11372 | reverse complement strand
ATTGGGGATGAGACGGGGGGCGGGTTAATCTCAATTGTCGCTCGCGATCGCATCTGCTGCTTATAGCCGATTGCCAGCCAAGAATGGGAAAGCGTTTTGGCGCTTTGTTTGCATAGCGGCACCCTTAAGGGTGCC
>DNGG01000137.1 GCA_003486675.1 Cyanobacteria bacterium UBA11372 | reverse complement strand
ACTTGGGGCAAACGAGTAAAAGTGACAGAAGATCACAGCTTATTTACTCGCGATGAAAAAGGATTGCCCAAGGCAGTATTTGGCAAAGATTTGAAGGTAGGCGATGACATTGCAGTTCCTAATTATTTACCCTTCGTAGACAAGGCACTGGAACCTTTCTATATTTCGGATGTAACGACAATCAAAGGGTTATCAGTTGCCAATGAAGATGTAGTTTCTCACCTGGAGAATCATAACCGCGAAATTCGCAACTATCTAGCGGAAAAAGGAATCAGTTCGCGGCAACATTTCAGTAAGCTGAGAAGGTATGAGGCAATGAATCGCATACCGCTAGGCATTTGGCAACATTTAGGACTGCCAATATCTGCGAAGGATAAGATTGCGATCGCTTACTCCAATAAGCAGGTAACCAACTATATTGAAAATATCAATAGCCTGCTGTGGTTTTTGGGCTTTTATCTGGCAGAAGGTTGCCTAATTTACAGGGATAAACCAGCAGATTATCAACTTATATTCAGTTCAAACGTCAAAGCTCTGGAGAAGTTGATTAAAGTCGCTGAAGATTTATTTGGCTGCGAGAGTGAGATTAAATTTGACCAAACTGGGAACAGAGCGCCCGCAGTTCACATTAGCTCTAGAATTATCGTAGATTTAGTTGTGAACGTCTTTGGGTTCGGTAAGAATCTCAGTACCCAAAAAGATATACCAGATTGGATCGTACAACTTCCCAAAGAACAGTTAATCCATTTCTTACAAGGATTTTGGGAAGGAGATGGCGATCGCGATGCCAAAACAACTGGTTCCCTACTGTTGTTCAACAGTTACAGCCAAAACATTATCGAAAAACTGACATTGATTCTGGCAAAATTCGGCATTATTGGCAGCGTGACAGAGTTTTACACAACTGTTCGCAAAGCAGACGAACAACAGTACAAATCTTACCGCATAACGGTACAAGGATTAGACAATTACTCGATTTTAGAATTGAGTAATGCTAAACAAACTCTGCAAGCCAAAACTACAGAACACATCGCTTGGGCGAAGGTCAAAAAAATCGAAGCATTCGAGATAGACGACTACGTGTACGATTTTTCCGTGCCAGATTACGAAAACTTTGTAGGCGGTACGTATTGTATATATTGCCACAATACCTATGGCTCTCGGATGTTAGAAAACGATGGGCGCGTCGTCAGTAATTTTGTAGTGCAAGCTTTACGAGGCATCCCCCTAACCGTATACGGAGATGGGTCGCAAACTCGTAGTTTTTGCTACGTATCCGACCTAGTAGAAGGACTGATGCGGTTGATGAATGGGGAACATGTGGGACCGATAAATTTGGGTAATCCCGGTGAATATACGATTTTAGAACTGGCTCAAATTATTCAGGAAATGGTAAATCCAGACGCACAATTGAAGTACGAACCGTTGCCCCAAGATGACCCCAAACAACGACAGCCTGACATTACAAAGGCTAAAACCTATCTGGGGTGGGAACCGAAGGTTCCTCTGCGAGAAGGGCTAAAGTTGACTATAGACGATTTTCGCGATCGCATGAATAACCCGCAGCCTTAAAATACAACCTTTTTCAGGGTGTGGAAAATTAGGTTTGCGGAGATGGTAATTCCACGGTGGAATTTGGGTACTACTACTAATGGTTGCTCATGCTTTAACCGCAAACCCTTGCAATAGCTGAGAAACTGGACCAAAACTAATCAGATTGAGGATTTGAACATGCGTGTTTGTGTCATCGGTACCGGATATGTAGGCTTAGTAACTGGTGTATGTCTGGCACATATCGGGCATCACGTCATCTGTATAGATAACAATGAAGAAAAAGTAAAGTTAATGAAAGCTGGACAATCGCCGATTTTTGAGCCGGGATTGTCTGAATTGATGCAGTCTAGTACGGCTGCAGGAAGGCTGGAGTTTAGTTCCGATATTGCGGAAGGGGTAAAACACGGCGAGATTTTGTTTATCGCTGTGGGTACTCCGCCTTTACCTACGGGTGAAAGCGATACCCGCTATGTGGAAGCTGTGGCGCGGGGAATTGGTGCAAACCTCAACGATGGCTATAAAGTAATCGTAAATAAATCTACCGTGCCCATCGGTTCGGGCGACTGGGTGCGGATGATTGTAATGGATGGCATTGCTGAACGCCAAAAACTATTGGTAGGTGCGGGTGGCGTTGTTAGCGAGGAAACGGTGGAAAAAATTGCCGCCGAGTTCGATGTGGTGAGCAACCCAGAGTTTCTACGGGAAGGGTCGGCTATTTTTGATACGTTTAACCCGGATCGGATAGTTTTGGGCAGCAACAATCCCAAAGCGATCGCCATGATGCAAGAACTCTACGCCCCCATTGTCGAGCGCGAGTTCGCCGAAGACAAGTCTTTACCACCCGTACCCGTAGTAGTGACAGATCTGAGTTCGGCAGAAATGATTAAGTATGCTGCTAATGCGTTCCTGGCGACTAAAATTAGCTTTATTAACGAAGTTGCCAATATTTGCGATCGCGTCGGTGCAGATGTTACCCAAGTAGCCAAAGGTATCGGTTTAGATTCTCGCATCGGTAGCAAGTTCTTAAACGCCGGTATTGGCTGGGGTGGTTCTTGTTTCCCCAAAGATGTTTCGGCTTTAATCCACACCGCCGATGACTACGGTTACGAAGCCCAACTGATGAAAGCCGCCGTCAGCGTTAACCAACGCCAACGCTTAATAGCTGTGGAAAAATTACAGCAAGAACTGAAAATCCTCAAGGGTAAAACCGTTGGTTTGTTAGGTTTAACCTTTAAACCAGATACCGATGACATGCGCGACGCCCCAGCTTTGAATTTAATCGAACAACTCAACCGCTTGGGAACTAAAGTAAAAGCTTACGACCCAATTGTGTCTCAAAGTGGCATGGCGCACGCTTTATCAAACGTATTTGTGGAAACAGATCCCGAACGTTTAGCCGATGGCTGCGACGCTTTGGTCGTAGTCACCGAATGGGCACAATTCCAAACTTTAGATTATGTCAAAATGGCGAAGTTGATGAATAACCCAGTCGTAATTGATGGTCGCAATTTCCTCGATCGCAAAGAACTAGAAAACGCCGGGTTCCGTTACGTTGGAATTGGACATTAATTTGGTAATTGGTAATGGGTAATTGGTAATTGGTTAGCGATCGCCGATTACCCGTTGTACCACAAAATGCCAGATTAGACCGGCAATAATTAAGCTTAAACCCGTCAGCCAGATTTGTTGTTCTACCCAGAAAGCTAGGAACAAACAAGCGGCTAAACCCAACAAAGCTAACCATTTAGGATATAAGCGATCGCTCTCTGGTAACCGCCATGCTGCTAGATTGGTGATGGCGTAGTAAATTAAAACGGTAAAAGCACTGAAAGACCAAGTAGTTTTGACGTTACCGATCAGGACTAGGGATGCGATCGCAATTCCCATCACCCACACCGCCACATCCGGCGTCGTTCCTGTCTGGTTTAACCTCGCCACAATTCGCGGCATATCTCGCCGTCGTCCCATTGCCAGCAAGACGCGGGATAATCCTAAAATTAAATTCAGCAATACCCCCAGCATCGCCGTCATCGCGCCAATCGCCAGAATTTGCGTCCCCCCAGGAATGCTTAAGCGACTCATGACCACTTCCAAAGGTGCAGCACTTGCTTTACCCAAAACATCCGCACCAACTGCGCTTACGGCAATAAATGCTACAGCAATATAAAGTAGCATCGTCAGTACCATTGCCGTAATAATCGCTGTGGGAATTGTGCGGCGGGGATTTCTCGCTTCTTCTCCCATGGTGGCGATGCGTCCATAACCTGTATAAGCGACAAACATTAAAGCGCTGGCGTGGAGTAAATCGCCGATAGAATTAGGGAAAAATCGAGTTAGATTGTCAATTCCCGATGTTGCTGCGGTGGGTAAACCGGCAACAATAAAAAAACATAAAGATAGTAAGGTAATAGAAACAATTGCGATATTGGCGAAATTAGAGCGGCGAATCCCAGTCCAAACGATTATAGTGAGGATGAGGACGGAAAAGAGAGCGATCGCTACCAACAATCCCTGTCCAGATAATCCCAAAAACCTTTGCAAATAACCCGCAAAACCCAACGCCGCCGTCGCAGCCGAAGCAGTTTTAGCGAGTAAAAACATCCACCCGGCGGTAAAACCCAACCAAGGCGTCAGATATTTATAACCATATTCGTAAGTACCGCCGCTGACGGGATGACTAGCAGCAAGTTGGGCGCTATTTAGACCATTACAAATTGCCACAATTGCACCAATTGCTACAGCTAGAATCACCCCAGAGCCTGCGATACCCGCGGCGATACCAATACTGACAAATACTCCCGTACCGATAATGGAACCGAGTCCCATCATCGTTGCGCCTAAAACACCCAATTCTCTTTGGAGTTGCGGGGATGTTGACATGGGGAGTTGACCTGTAAGCGACGGCTACTCTACATGTTAAGGCTGGGTGGTTAAGGTTTGGTTGTGGAATCGCACCGTTTGTAGTAAGCACTTGAGTGCTGTCGGAGGGAAACGAAGCGATCGCAGATAACATATTTAACAGTATATTCACTTAAAAATATCTGCGTATCAGCTTAACATTAGCTAGTAATTATGCGGATATATCAAATTAATAATAACGCATAATGAAAAATTTTAAGTTACATTTAAAATAGCGAACTTTATTTGATTAAATTCTAATCAGGAGGAATGAGTCGGTATGGGTATTACTTGGATAAGAACTCTTGGAGAGTCATTGAAAAAGCCTTTTGTTCAGGGAGCATTATTCATCTTAGTGGTTGCTCTGGCTATTTTGCAAGTTAAGACAGTAATGAGCGCCAGCGTAGCCGATATTTGGTCTTGGTTACATCCCCCAATTCAAACTTCTGTAGAAATTAGGAACATTATCCTTAGTGGAATCAAAGACAGAAATGAACTGACCACCGCTGCTATGTCTACTAAGGCTACAATTCATGTCAGTCAAGATCGAAAAATTAGTCGATTATCTGTTGGAAATACTAATCTAGTTTACGAAGTTGTCGGCACAGTTGAAGCGGGAATTGA
>DNGG01000228.1 GCA_003486675.1 Cyanobacteria bacterium UBA11372 | reverse complement strand
CGGGTTGTCTTGGCTAACCTTTATATTGGTCAGATGCCAGAAGGAAAACAAACCATTGCCAGATTGCAAATCCGCTACGACGATCCAGGAATCGATCGGACAGGTTTAGTTTCCGAAGTGATTCCGGTAGAGGCGAACTTTGTGCCAAATTACCAACCAGTTTTGAACCCGCAGGTACAAAAGTCGATATTGGCATTGGCGAAATACCGGCAAACTAAGTTAGCCGAGACAAAATTACAACAAGGCGATCGCGTCGGTGCTGCGACGATGCTGCAAACTGCGGCAAAAACAGCCTTACAAATGGGCGATAAAAGCGCCGCCACCGTCTTGCAAACCAGTGCTACCAGACTGCAAGAAGGACAAGAACTTTCAGAGAGCGATCGCAAGAAAACCCGCATCGTTTCTAAAACCGTGTTACAGAGCGACACTTGAACAGGTAATTGGTAATTGGTAATTGGTAATTGGTCTAATAAACTATGACCGATGACCGATGACCTATGACCAATGCCATCACACCTTCATGCCTTCAAATGCTTGGAGGCGGGCAAAAATCATCCGCCCAGCAGATGTTTGTAAGGCAGAGGTGACGATGACTCGCAGTTCGCTCCCTACATATCGACTTCCTTCTTCGACCACAACTAGAGTGCCGTCATCCAGATAGCCGATGCCCTGACTGGGTTCTTTGCCTTCTTTAATAATCTTCAGATCCAAACTGTCACCAGGTAAATAAGAAGGACGCAGCGCTTGAGCGAGGTCGTTAATATTTAAAACGGGTACTCGCTGCACGCTGGCGACTTTACTCAGGTTGAAGTCGTTGGTTAGCAGAGTGCCGTTAATTTCTTGCGCCAAACGTACCAGCTTCGCATCTACCGTAGTAACGTCGTCGTAGTCTGCCGAGTGAATGACGATGCGTTCTGGGTGTTCCGTCTTCATCCGGTTCAGTATATCCAGTCCGCGACGCCCGCGAACTCGCTTTTGATCGTTAGCTGCATCGGCGACTTGCTGTAATTCCCGCAGCACGAACTGAGGTACCAGAATTTGACCTTCAATAAAGCCAGTATTGAGCAACTCTTCAATCCGTCCATCGATAATGCAGCTGGTATCTAAAACCTTGGTTGCGGCTGGCTTCAGCGTTCCTTCTGCGACTAACAGACTTTCCACAGAGTTGGGATTAATCAGCCGCAAAAAAGCTCGCCCGTGCGTATCGGCTAAAGTTACGCCAGTAAACCCAAAGGTGGCGCTGGCTAAAACTGCTAATACTGGCTTAATAAAAGCGACCTCCGCCGGAATCGGCAGTAAAGACACCGGCGCCAGCATCAAGTTTGCCACCAACAGCCCGATCACCAACCCAATCGAACGGGTGATCAGCACTTCTACAGGCATTTCGCGGACTTGCCGTTCGACGCGCCGGTAGGTTGTTTGGGCGCTTAAGCCAAGGGCAATTCCGAGTACGGTTCCAAATCCGGCGCTTACCCAGCGCAAACCCTCTAGATTCGTGACTTGCGTCAGCGCGCCAGAAGGTAGCAAATCAACCCCGTGGAACCCGATCCCTGCTGCTGCTAGGATGAATAAAATAATTATGATTGCGTCAAGCATTGTCTTCAGCTGGTTGGGATTTAATTTCCATTTTGTGGAAACGATTAAGAATCGATTAAAATCAAACGCTGCCGTTTGATTTTCCACTTTTATATTATATCTTCGGCGCTTTGCGTCCTTGATTTCACATTAATTGCGGAAAACCGTAAATATTTCTACACATAGGCACAATTTTCCCTCGTTCGGTTGATTAAATTTACAAGTGTTAATCAAAATACAAATAGCTAAGCTAGGGGCTAGGGGTTGCTATAAATCTGCTCAAACGCAGATTTAGTCAGGTTTTTTGATGCAGGCGAGCTTAAAGTAAGATTTTTCTGCTAAAAGTAGGGGGAAGCATGACTGAGATTTGCGGAAGGGCGCTCAAGCGCCTATTACGAACCATTTCCCCACTCTCCCCGTAGAGACTTCTGTGGGCGGTTTTCCGAACCACTCTGGTTATGATTGCCTAAACATTGGTATAAATTAATTCAAAGTTATAAACTGTATAGCACTTAAAATGTCATCAATCATCAGTAACGAGCAATTAACGACGGTCAAAAAAGAAACAGAATCGCTAAATCAACCGACTTCAGCTTATATCCACATTCCATTCTGTCGGCGGCGGTGCTATTACTGCGATTTTGCGATATCTGTAGTGGGAGATAAACTCAGCGGCGACAACTCCGGCACCATTTCTCAGTATGTAGAAGAGTTATGTAAAGAAATAGAAGCAACACCAAAATTAGGCGCATCTCTTAACACAGTTTTCTTTGGGGGTGGGACGCCTTCCTTGCTATCAGAGAAACAATTAAATCGCATCCTGGAAACCGTAGAAAAGCAATTTGGGATTGCGTCGGATGCCGAGATTTCAATGGAAATAGACCCCAAAACCTTTGATTTAATTCAGTTACAAGGATATCGAAATGCTGGGGTAAATCGCATTAGTTTGGGCGTGCAAGCGTTTCAGGATGAATTGCTCAAAATTAGCGGGCGATCGCATACCGTCGCCGACATTTTCGCCGCCGTTGAGTTAATCCGTCAAGTAGAGTTTCCCGAATTTAGCATCGACTTGATTTCTGGACTACCGTATCAAACTTTACAACAGTGGCAGGAGTCGTTAGAAAAAGTTGTAGAAATCGCACCCACTCACGTTTCAGTTTACGACTTAATCGTCGAGCCAGTAACCGCTTTTGCCCGACAATATCAACCGGGAGTCAAACCATTACCCAGCGACGAAATGACCGTAGAAATGTATAAACTGGCGCAGCAAATACTGACAAATGCTGGTTACGAACATTATGAAATTTCCAACTATGCCCAAGTTGGACATCAATGCCGCCACAATCGAGTTTACTGGGAAAACCGCCCCTATTATGGGTTTGGCATGGGTGCGGCGAGTTACGTTGAGGGAAAAAGATTTACCCGCCCTCGTACAAGACAGGAGTATTATCAATGGGTAGAATCGGGTCGTCAGATAGAAGATTCAGAATTATCGACAAATGATATTTTATTAGAAACTTTGATGCTGGGATTGCGTTTAGCAGAAGGATTGGATTTATCCGCTTTATTGCAGCAATTTGGAGAAGAGACGTTAAAGGAAATTTGGCATTGTTTGCAGCCCTATTATCAGCAAGGTTGGGTTGAAATTTTGGATGTAGAATCTGGGAGCGATAAACTTCCAATATCTGGGAGGTTGAAGTTAACAGATCCAGAAGGATTCTTATTTTCTAATACAATTTTGGCAACTTTGTTTGAACAACTGGAAACAACTAATAGGGTGAGTTAGCGACAGCGTAAAGCAGCGCTCAAAGTTAGCGACTGTCACTTATTATTGTCAATCCATAAGCTATGAATTTTCAATAATATATCTTTCTGCTTGTAAAATCGCCCGATCGATTGCATTAATAATTGCCTCAACAACATTCTTTTTCTGCTCTAATGGTGCAAGTTGCTCAGCTAACAAACGACGTTCTGCATCGCGATTAATTGTTTGAATTGTCCGTACAAAACTACCTATACTACCACCACCTCTAAATTTAGAACCTCTTTGACGTACTCTATCTGTGTAGTCTGCACGAATTTGCTTCTGCTGTTGAGAAATTTCTCTTTTTATCAGAGCATACTCCTTTTTCTTCAGCTTTAATTCTTTAATAGCTATTTTTACTTCTGCTATTGAATTAGCTGAAACAAGTAACTGACCATCTTCAGTAATGGATACAAAACCGTTCTGATGTGGCAACATGTCTGGATATATTTATGCTTATGGCTTAGCTTTATCTTATGATACCCAATAATATCCGTAGTAACACACCACATCTAGTATAAAATCATAAGATAAATAAACGCCTGCTTAAAAGCCTGATAAACTCAAGTCGAAATCAGCAGTTATGGGATGGATTACGCGATCGCTCAACGCACCAAATTAAAGTCATCGACTGTCTGATGCAGTTTCACTGTCGATTGTTCTGGGCATCGTTTCAATTAACGCCCGTAAAACCTTATTTACAGACTCCGGTGTTGTGAAAACTTGAGCAACATCCTCTTCTAGCACAACGACTTTCATTTTTCGCTTTCCACTTTGAGTAGCAAAGCGATTCGGTTTTGCCTTCTGATAGTTAAAATTGTACTCAGGCAAAAGCTCGTCCTCAGAGTTTGGAGATCGATCAAAAGGCTTTTTCTTCATAATCTTCACGCTCTTTTCGGGTAGCTAGACGGGCGCTAATAATACGGATGGTGTTTGGACGTTCAGTAAAGCTGACTAGCAATAACCGATTTTGCTGAGAGTGACCAATGATAATTTCCCGTTTCTCGTCTACCGAATGGGCTTCATCATCGAAAATAACCGCCAGTGGATTGTCGAAGACAGTCTTGGCTTCTTCAAAACTGACACCGTGCTTTTTGAGGTTAGCGGCTGCTTTAGCTTCGTCCCACTCAAACTCCATAAGCTAATCATAAATCATCGTTGCCAATACTCGTCTACCGTCCATTTGGCTCTAGTTACCCATAGCGATCGCTTTTGCAGTCGGGCTACATTGTAACGGCTTGGATGCCAACGCCAGCAGGTGAAGGTAAAGAAGCCAGATTAAAACGCCCCCGCAGGCAAAATTTGGCAAATTTGCCCACAAGGCAAACTAGCGATCGCAATTTTTGCCAAAATTAAGGATGATTTGCCATGAAGTAAATTTGCAGCAAAAGACATGGCTGGAAAAGTAATCGATGATAGCGCCAGTGGCGTTCTAGTTCTGATTATCCCCTTTGCGCTGGCGATCGTTCTCCTGTTCACGGCTTGGCCTCTACTACTGGTGCTAGTTTTGCTAGGCGGTGTTTGGAATGTTTGGCAGCGCTACCAATGGCTCAAGTGGAGCCAGCAACTTAATCCAATTTTCCACCAGCTGATCCAATTAAACCAAGGATGCCTGACAGCACTGGATTTGGCAATGAAGGCCAACATCTCCGGAACGGCAGCAAAGCGGTTTTTGGATCTAAAAGCCAAGGAATTTGGTATCCGTGCTATTGAGTACGAAGATAAGGGAACGGTGTATTATTTTACAACCGGCAGCACCCTAAACAGTTTGCTTGATAGCAGCGAAACACCCAGAGAAATTGCGATCGCACGATCAACAACTGCTGAGCAAACCCCAATCGAAGTGTCAGCAGAAACTGTCGCCAGCGAAGCGGAACCTGTAACCACTGCTGAGCCAACGCCAGTGGAAGTGCCAGAAGCAACCGCCACCAGCGAAGCGGAACCTGTAACCACTGCTGAGCCAACGCCAGTGGAAGTGTCAGCAGAAACTGTCGCCAGCGAAGCGGAACCTGTAACCACTGCTGAGCCAACGCCAGTGGAAGTGCCAGAAGAAATCGCCACCAGCGAAACCGAAGCATCAACGGCTGAAGCTGATACGCCAACAGAGGCGCAAACCGAAGCACCGCCGCCAGAACAGCAGCCGCCTACCGAATCCGAAGATGAAGAACTCGAACCAGTAGCAGCAGAAAAATCTCCTAAAAAACTGATGGCTTTTGGTTCCTTAATTCAAATCGAACTGGCGAATCGGCTAGGAGTTCATTCCAGCACGGTTTATAAACGCAGATACGATTCGGATTTTCCCGAGTGGAGCAAAAGCAGAGATCCACAGGGAATTGCTTGGGAATACTCGGAAGATACAAAGGAGTTTTACCCAGTAGAAACCAAGTAGCTCATCCCCTATAAAGTGGATGCGATCGCTCTTGCAGATACTCGAGCAGGGGAGCAGCCCCTTGTGGTACAGTCATGTCGTCGAAGGATACATGATGGCTACCCTCGCTCGTTTCGACGGTGAGGTCGTAATTAAACAGATCCCTTGCCGTCGGATTCCGCCCGCTTTGAGCCTGCATGATACCGCTCTGTTCGACTAAAGACCTTAACCTAGCGGCTTCTTCGGCGGGTAGCGAGTCTGTATCGAACTCACAACCCATTCTCAAGCCTGCGTATCCTCCCGATTGACGAAATGTAACTTTCATGCTATATGCACCTCGCTGGCGATCCGATAGCGATTCAATCGTAGTCAAGTTCAAAGCTGAGTATTGAGAGAGGAGCGATCGCGTCACCAATTCGCTTCAGGATTAATTTCCTTTCCCATTAAGGGAAAACTTGGGCTTATATTGTGGGTGCTGCATAGTACCGCAACATCCACGGCGATCCGCATATAAACCAAACTGGGATAGTTCTTTCGGTCCAGCTATAGCATTTGGCCCCAATACTTGCCGAAATTCAAAGTGTTTCTGAATAAACTTAACGCAGTCTTCTTCTCCATCCGCCTTGGCTATTTCCAGCATCGCATTAGCAACGTCTGCAAAGGTGGCATTCGTGTCGGGAGCTTGAATTAAAGCACGCAATGTTAGTCCAGCCATGTATTTGCCAACTTCATATAAAACTTCAGCCGAATCTCGCACATAAGGATCGCGGCGCGAAGTAAACAAATCTGCCAGAATGTCGAATACTGCCCCAGTAAATACTTGCGAAAGTTCATGCACTTCGCTAGAAACTTCGCTCAGTTTTAGGTCATTATCTGCATTCCGCAAGCCATCGGTAAGTCGAAAAGCAGCTCCAAATTCCTCTGCCAGCGAAGCGAGTATACTCTTTTGATGTAAGTCTGCCTTCGTCTGCGCCACAATAAACTCTACCTGATCCAACTGGGACAAAATCAGGAAGATTGAGGTCAGATCGCCGAATGACTCATGCAGCGCTCCCGTTTGTGCTGACGCATCAAATGAAATCCAGTCAGGCTTCAACGAGTCCAGCACCGCATGACCTGTTTCATGGGCTACCACATCCAACGAGCGGCAAGTATAAACTTTGGATTTTGCCGCTGGGTTTCTCGGAGTGAAATAAAAGAACTTGAGGGCTTTTTCTTCGCGGCTGTAATAAGCATTCGCGGTTTCTCCAGCATGGGGATAAACTTCGATCGCTTCCGTGTTGCCATTTATATTCCACTGCCAAGCGAGTTTTTTCTTCAAAACTCGCTGGTACATTGTCACAACTTGGCGAACCACAGTATAAGTATGAACCGCATCAAATGCTGCCTCGTTGGTGGGTTCAATTAGGAAGTCCCGATTTGGATCTGGAGTGACGGGAGGCACGCCCTGGATCGCAATTTGCGAGTCCCTGGGGCCATCATTTACCTGAGTGTGAATGTAAACTGTTCTCGGCAAATCGAGTCCCTTTACCGAGGGGTCTTGCTTCCAGATCCGCATCTGCGAGCCTAATAAAGGCGGATTGACTTGTGGAGGCAATTCCAGCATTTTTTCGGCTACGGCTCGCACCTTTCCCTTTTGGGCAACGGCTTTGTGGAATTCTTCCACAGGGTTCAATCCACTTGATTTACCTGATTTAGTTGCCACGCTCTTTTCTCCTTTTATATTTGTTTTGGTTGCTTTAGTTTAGTGGGTTACCTTGGTAATAACGCAAGTTGCTAGTTATAAACTTATGTGTTGCTAATTGCTAATTGCTAATTGCTAATTGCTATTGGATTTTTACTGACATTAGCTATTAGCCATTAGCCGCTGTTCGATAAATAACTAGCAACTTGAGTTAATACAAGACTTCCACAAAGAAACCCGGTTTTTCGGAAAAATGGTGGGTTTGGCAGCTAGGACTTACGCAAAGTTTTTATATGTAGGGTGCGTTAGCTTTCTTCGTAACGCACCAACTGCGAAAAAACTGGGTTTATCACCCCGCGTGCGTCAGTCCTGTGCTAAACAGTAATGCCAACCCCATCCCATGCTTTTTTAACAGCCTGTTGTTCGATGCTGCCAGTGCCAAACATCGTCCCAGCAACTTCATTAGTCATGGATGCAGCTTCTTGGAAATCGCTAAATTGATTCAGATTCTTTAGTGTCTGATACCAAATTGGTCCGACTTTTTCCCATGCGTTTCCACCCAGTTCCATTGCCACCAGATAGAAGGCGTGATTCGGAATGCCTGAGTTAATATGTACCCCACCATTATCGTCAAATCCGGTGTATTTATCTTTCATGTGTTTCGGCTGGGGATCGGTTCCCAAAATTGGGTCGTTCTCGTAAGCTTTTTCAGCTTTAAAGGTTCGCAAACACTTGGCTGTAACGCGAGAACCCATGATAGCATCGCCTAGCATCCAGTCAGCTTGAGTCACATCTTGTTTGAGATGCCACTGTTTGACTAAGGCGCTCATCGCATCGGCAAAGTGTTCGTTAAGTGCCCCCGATTCATTCAAATATTGTAAGTTGCTGGTATGTTGAACAACTCCGTGGGTTAGCTCGTGGGCAACTACGTCCAAAGCTTTAGTAAATCTGATAAACAACGAGCCGTCTCCATCTCCATAAACCATCTGTTCGCCATTCCAAAAAGCGTTGTTAAATCTCGTCCCAAAGTGAACGCTGGAGATCAGGCTCATTCCTCGATCGTCTAGAGAGTTGCGGTTGAAGATTTCTTTGTAGAAATCGTAAGTAACTCCAGAATAATCGTATGCCTCGTTCGCAGCTTCATCGCTAACTGGGGAATCACCTTCAGAACGAACAAGTTTCCCCGGAAGCAGCTGCATCAAGTTGATATGATTCATATCGTACACGAGGCGGTATTTTGTCGCCGCTGGTGACGGTATTGCTGCCATTATTGGCATTCTGGAAAGTGTCAACCGCATCGCACGCGCCGCCGCAGATCGCTTGATAGCATCAAGGGCAAGACGGCGAATTTCTTCGTCATCGGACTCTAATAGACGATCGAGTACGTGAGGCGGAAGGAAGCAATGCAAATGGTTGTGACAAGTATGCATTTTTATCTCCTGTTTTTTGTGAATTAAGGTATTTAATGCGCCTGTTTAAAAGAGGTGGGCTTAGTTCTATTTTCAGGATTTACGCCCGAGCCGATCCAAGATAATTTCAGCCAAAAGCTGATTCCAGATGTTATCAAGAGGTATGCTTCAGGTATAGCAACTTAATTTATCAATTTATTGAATTTGAAAATAAAATTTATATTTGGTAGAGAGCAATTATATAATAGTTAAAAATAGTCAATAAAGATCGCGCTCCCCTGCTTGGCTATTGCTGCTAGGAGGAAAGCGCTTCTCCAAAAGTCGCCGCGAAGCGCGATCGCAATCTGGCTCTACTTATCCCGGCTGGCTCTCGATACAATAGCCAAACGTAAGCTCTTGCCTCGTCATTACTTTGCGACTCTATCATGATTTATGCTATTCAATTTTATCTTGTCGGGTATTTAAAATTAATCATCCCCCAGATAGATGCAGTTAATTTTGAATTTATATTAGGAATTGCGACTGGAACTGACTCCCTGCCTGCTAACAATTGGTTAAATCTATTTTGTCGGTTAATTCTTTCTTTAATCCTGGGAGCAATTATTGGTTTAGAACGCCAACTGAAACACAAACCAGCGGGCTTAAGAACTCATATGTTGGTGAGTTTTGGCTCAGCCATCTTTGTTTTGATACCCCTAGAACTTGGTGCAGCCCAACATAATTTTGACGCGGTTAGTCGGGTGATTCAGGGTATTGCTGCTGGAATTGGTTTTATCGGTGCAGGGGAAATTTTACGGGAATCTCAGCCAAATGGGAGGTCAATTCCAGTTCGCGGGCTGACTTCGGCGGCAGCTATTTGGGTTTCGGCGGCTTTGGGAATTGCTGCTGGATGTGGTTTGTGGCAATTGGGATTAATGGGTGCTTTTTTATCTTGGTTAGTTCTGAGTATTTTTAAAATATTCGAGCGGCACAAGTAGTTTGGTTCTGAGGTTAGTTTTCTTCAGAAAGATTGCGTACCGATCGACGTTGCCGCCAAACTTCTAAACTGAGGATACAAGCAATCAACCAAACAAATCCTGCCGCGTATCCAGCTATAACATCAGTAGGCCAGTGGACGCCCAGATAAAGCCGACTTAAACCAATTGCTGCAATTAATAAAATAGTGACGCTGAAAATAGATTTCCTCTGGCGGTGGAAGCGAGTAGCTAGCAAATAGCCTAGCATCCCGTAGATGACGAGGGAAACCATAGCGTGACCGCTGGGGAAACTGTAGAAACTGACATCAACAGTACGTTGCCACAACATTGGTCTAGCGCGGGCAAACAAGTTTTTCAGCAAAAAGTTTAAGCCGATAGCACCGATACATGCGATCGCTAACGTTGTGGCTGCCGATCTGTGCCTGCTTTGCAGCAGCCAACTTGCCACAATCAGAGATATTACCAGCAAGAAAGATGGTTCCCCAAGAAACGTAATCGCTACCATCACTCGATCGAGCAGGGGCGTATGCAGGCGCAATAGCGCCTGCAAAATTCCCTGGTCGAATTTCTGAGTTTGATTTTCTAATACTTCATCTGCAATTAGTGCGAACCCCCACAGCGCTAAGGCAGCTGCCAGCAAACCTCCAACTCGAATTGCTGAGAGTAGGGGCAGCAGTCTAGCGTAACCCTTTTGCCGCCAGAATCGAATAATTTGCCGACTCTTGTGACGCAACCAGTGCAGAGGCATATTTTATCAGTCCTGAGCGTCAAGACCGAAACCATCTAAGCTAACTAAACTAAGCTAAACTTTCCCAAGCTTGGATCACCACATCCTTAAGCCAACGCCGTTGTTGGATATCCAACAGTCTGTCATCGGCGAGGACTTCAGCGGTTAACTGTTCTAAGGATTTGCCTTGGGAGCGGGAAATCTTAATCACCCCCGCGATCGCTGCGGCGACTAATTCTTCGTCTACGGGCTTTTGCCGCAAGGCGGCAACTTCTTGTGGGCTGGCTGGAATGGGATAATTCATGGCGTGTGAGTGAGAGGAGCGACTACCTTAAGAAAAATGAGAAACTTGTAAAGTTTTTTAAGAAAACCTTAAGTAACCGGAATTTTACCGTACTTTGAGCGTTTGTCAATTCCTCCTTTTTGGTTAAGTTAATCCCGATAGAGAGCGGCACAATGGAAGAAATCCTTTATTTAGAAGTTCCCACCCCGCATACAGGAGCAGTTCGCGCTTGG
>DNGG01000246.1:10271-10842 GCA_003486675.1 Cyanobacteria bacterium UBA11372 | reverse complement strand
CTCCAAATCCTCGTTCCCAGGCTGAGCCTGGGAACGAGATGTCGAGGCTCTGCCTCGTTGTTGATATTGGTGCAAGATGTGAGATAACTAACTAGCTGTCAGAAAATGTAGGTTGGGTTTTTAAGTTGGCTATGGTTTTAGATCGAGAACGTTCGGCATATTCTACAGCTTTATCGAGTTGATTGTGTTTGATGCAGGCTTCCACCATTTCTTCATAAACGTCGATGTTTTGATTTAATATCTCTTTCCGGCGTTCGTCTGTGTTTGCCCAGTTGCAGCTTTGTTCGACGGATTTAATTGCCTGTTCGTAGCTTTCGATGGCGAGTTGCCAATTGCCGTTTTTAAATGCCAAATTGCCTAAACTGCGACTTGTTCGCAGGCAATAAATCGGGAAAGCTTCAGGGGTGTAAACTTGCAAGGCATGGGTGTATGCTGCGATCGCTAACTCAATATTGTCAGTTTTATCCCCTTTGATTCTGTCAGAGTACGCATTCCCAAGATTATTTTGCGTCATTGCCCAATCTTGGGGGAAGGCTTGTGGGGTTCTCACTTGCAAGGCATGGGTGTATGC
>DNGG01000246.1:4923-10039 GCA_003486675.1 Cyanobacteria bacterium UBA11372 | reverse complement strand
GATCGCTAACTCAATATTGTCAGCTTTATCCCCTTTTATTCTTTTACTGTACGCAGTTCCAAGATTATTTTGCGTTTGCGCCCAAGCTTGCGGGAATGCTTCAAGGGTTCTCAGTTGCAAGGCATTAGTGTATGCTGCGATCGCTAACTCAATATTGTCAGCTGTATCCCCTTTGATTCTGTCATTGTACGCAGAACCAAGATTATTTTGCGTCGTTGCCCAATGTTGGGGGAATGCTTCAGAGGTGTAAACTTGCAAAGCATGGGTGTAGGCTGCGATCGCTAACTCAATATTGTCAGCTTTATCCCCTTTGATTCTGTTACGGTACGCCGCCCCAAGATTATTTTGCGTCATTGCCCAAGCTTGGGGAAATGCTTCCGGGGTTCTTACTTGCAAGGCATTAGTGTATGCGGCGATCGCTAATTCAATATTGTCAGCTTTATCTCCTTTGATTCTGTCCCAGTATGCATTCCCAAGATTATTTTGCGTTTGCGCCCACTCTTGGGGGAAGGCTTGAGGGGTTCTCACTTGCAAGGCATGGGTGTATGCTGCGATCGCTAGCTCAATATTGTCAGCTTTATCCCCTTTTATTCTCTGACAGTACGCAGTCCCAAGATAACTTTGCGTCTGCGCCCACTCTTCGGTATTTTCCTCGCGGTTTTGCAGGACGAATTCATAGCCAGCAATGGCGATTTCCTGATTGTTAGCGATGTTTCCCAAGGGGAAATTGCTAATACTAATACTGATATTTTCAATTAAGAAAACTATCGTTTTTGTATTTTCTGGTTGTTGGGAAATCAAGGCTGTCGCTACTTCCTGTAAGGTTTGGGCAAACTGTGTATCCAGTTTATTGACATGCTGTTGCAAGACCTGATAGACCCCTTGGGGATTCTCATCTATTGCCCATTCTGCTTGTAACAACTCTTGCAGCAAATCGAGATATTCTTCTGGCGTAGCTGAACTTGAGGAAATCCCCAGCTCTTCTGCCAATTGACTGGCAAAATCTAATAACCAATCCGCCGCATTTTGATTTCCCTTCTCTGCCAAGTTAGCAGCTACCATTTCCATCCATTCCAACAATCCGCTATCTAATAAATCCCGGTTTGTCTGCAATAATTCGCTTTCCTGTCCATCGGGGGATTGGAGGAGGGAAAAAATTAGCTTGAGATAAGCTTCTATGCGTTGTTCGTCCATGTTGGGTTTTCTTGGATGATTATAATAACTGCAAAAATTTTCGAGGCATTTCGGATGATATAGCGGTTGAACTAACCAGCTTTCACCGGAATTTTGATGGCAAATTCTGCTCCTTTTCCGGGTGACGAAATACACTGCAACGAACCTTTGTGTCGTTCGGTGATAATTTGATAGCTAATTGATAAACCCATTCCCGTTCCTTTACCGACGGGTTTGGTGGTAAAGAAAGGGTCAAACAATTTTTGCTTGACGCTTTCTGTCATTCCCAGCCCATTATCGGCAATCCGAATTACGACAGAATCATCTTGGATTTCAGTGCTAATGTTAATGGTTGGCAATTGGCAGTTGTTGCCTTTCCTAACACCCATTACCTGTGACATATGACCTTCTTCTAATGCATCAATTGCATTAGTTAAAATATTCATAAATACTTGATTGAGTTGGCTGGCATAACACTCAACTTCTGGTAAATTGCCATATTGTTTTATGACTTCAATCTCCGGACGATCTTGTTGGGCGTTGAGTCGATGTTGCAGGATTGTGAGAGTGCTATCTAACCCATCGTGGATATCAACGCCTTTAATCTCAGATTCATCCATACGGGAGAAGCTGCGGAGGGAAAGAACGATTTTCTGGATGCGTTGTGTACCGACTTTCATAGAAGCAAATAACTTTGACAAATCTTCGATCAGGAAATCAAGCTCTATGGCTTCGATTTCTGCTTGAATTTCTGGCACGGGGTTGGGATAGTGTTTCTGGTAAAGTTGGATGAGGGAAAGCAGATCGGTAATGTAATCTTTGGCGTGGGTGATGTTGCCGTAGATAAAGCTAACCGGGTTGTTGATTTCGTGGGCAACTCCGGCGACAAGTTGACCCAAACTAGACATTTTTTCGCTTTGCAGCAGTTGGGATTGAGTGCGTTGAAGTTCTTGTAGAGTTTGCTCTAAATCTTGTGCTTTTTGTTTGAGTTGTTGTTCGCTGTTTTGCAGGGCGGCTTCGGCAATTTTGCGATCGCTTATATCCCGCCCAATTCCGTTAAAAGCGATAATATTACCATTGGCATCTTTAACCGGCGAAGTGTTGCAGATCATCCAACACCAAGTGCCATCTTTTCGCAAGGCTCGAAATTCAACCCCAGCCTGCTTTTCTCCAGTTTCAAGAATACGGTTAAGAAAAACATCAATCCCTGGCAAATCATCTGGGTAAATTATGGGTGCAAATGGCTGTCCGAGTAGTTCTTTTGGGTAATATCCCAGTATTTTGTTCAATCTGGGGGAAAGATAGGTGAAGATGCCATCGATTGTATGTTCGTAAACTAAATCGTTGGCATTTTCTACTAATTGGCGGAATTTCGCCTCGCTTTCGGCTAATGCTGCATCGGCGGCTTTGCGATCGCTCACATCCCGCGCGATCGCATAAATCAGACCATCTTGCAGATAGGGTGCGGCTTTCCAAGACATCCACTTATAAGAACCATCCTTGCAGCGCCAGCGGTTTTCAAAGTTAATTGTCGTCGCACCCGTGCTAATTTTATCGAATTCCTTGTAGGTTTTTTCGATATCGTCGGGATGGATAAATTCAATAAAAGGTACGGCTAATATTTCCGCCGTCGTGTATCCTAATGCGGTTTCAAATGCAGGATTGGCTTGCTTAAAGTAGCCATCCATACCGCAGATACACATCATATCAACGGAGATATTGAAAAAGCGATCGCGTTCAGTTTCTGCCTGCTTCCGCTTGGTAATATCGCTAGCGGTTCCGGTTGCGCCTATAATATTTCCTGCTTCGTCGCGCAGCGCAATTGCGTTAACTGACAGGTGGATAAGGTTACCATTTTTAGCAATGTGAATCGTCTCGTATTGTAATAAAGATCCACCGGCAAAAATGCGATCAGCTACCATCAGATCTTTTGGCAATTGTTCGGTTACGATGAAATCAGTGCAGTCTCGACCGATCATTTCTTCCGGTAAGTAGCCGTAGATATTTTTAACAGCTGCATTGACGAAGGTAAATCTTCGCTCTTTATCAGTTGCCCAAATAAAGTCTTGGGAAGTTTCTACCAAAATGCGATATTTACGTTCGCTTTCAATTAAGGCGGTTTCAGCTAGTTGGCGCTCGACAATTTCACGCTTTAACTGGGAAACCGCCTTTTGTAATTCTTGGGTGCGTTCTGTTACCTTGTCTTCTAGTTCTTGTTTTGCCTGTTGCAGTGCTGCTTCAGCTTTTTGGCGTTCTTCTAGAATGCGTGCGCGATCGCGAATTTCTTGTTGTAGGTGAAGTACAGTTTGCTTTAACTCGGCGGTGCGATGTTGGACTTTTATTTCTAATTCTGCTAATGCTTGTTCTCTAGCAATTTCAGCAGCTTTGACCTCGCTAATATCCCGAACAATACACCCAACTCCAACTATATTACCATCATCATCTTGAATTGCAGAATTATTGGCAGCCATCCAACACCAACTACCATCTTTACGTTTGGCGCGAAATTTCAATCTAGCTTGCTTTTTTCCAGTTTCAATTATGCCTTGGATAGCTTCTGTGGAAGCTAGCGCATCATCTGGATGGATAAAAGGTAAAAAAGACTTTCCAATCATTTCTTCTGGGTGATATCCCAAAATTTCGGTGACGTTGGGAGAGATATAGGTGAAGGTGCCATCAGGCGCAAATGAGTTAATGATATCGTTGGCATTTTCCACAAAGCAGCGGAATCTCGCCTCACTTTCCATCAAAGCGGCTTCTGCTTGTTTGGCTTCGGTAATGTCGCGGGATACGCCCACAGTCATAATTACCTCACCTTCTTCGTTGCGAATGGGAGATTTTACTGTACTAAACAGGCGCACTTCGCCATCGTGGCGCGTCACAGGTTCGGCAGGAATTTCTAAAATTTCTCCGGTTTCAAATACATAGGCATCATCTTTAATGTATTGCAGCGTATAATCCGGCTCGTTAAATGGGGCATCAACGATATCTTGAAGTTGCTTGTTAGTCATGCCGTAATAATCGCGGAATGCTTTATTAGCCCAGACGATTTTATATTTTGCCGCTTTGACTAACACCATATCGGCGATAGAGTCAAGTATTTGTTCATACATTTTCTCGCGATCGCGCGCCTTTGAAGCTGCGGCGCGTAATTTTTGTTCGGCGCAGGTGCGAGAGCGAACTGGTTGTAACTCAGTCTTGGATTGCTCTACCTGATTTTCTAGTTCCGTAGCAGTGTCTAAAGTATCTAAAGTTGATTCCTGCTGCAATTGCATTGTCAAACCCGCATTTAGGGAAGCGCGTATTTTGCTAACCAAATCCATCAGTACTTTTTGCCTTTTCAGCTTTTGTTGAGACTTTATCGCCATTTCTAACTCAGCAAAGTGCTGGCTTAAGGTTATCCAATGTTCGTGCAGTAATTGGTCGGACATAACTTATTTTTGAGCAAACCCGTGTTTTACACTCTTACCAGTTAATCCTCACCCAGTGCAGATACGAGTCACTGCCTGGATGTGATAGCTGTCATTGCTACCTGTTTGGGGTTGACCAAAGACAGGTTTTATGCTTACAGATCGATACTTTATCATGCCCAACTGGCGACCAACTGTAACAACTTAGCCGGTAGGATATGAGTGTGTCGGAGCGATCGCTTACCAATTGCTAATTGCTAATTGCTCATTGCTCATTGCTCATGGCGCTCGGATCGTAATATCATCTTCTTAAGCTTTAGTTGTCTATAATAAGCTCTGGTTTTATCACAGATTTGAAAGCTTGCCACAGGAATAAATAAACCAGCTACCTTACTGCTTTAACGCCGCAACCGAGCATGATAAAATATATAAATTTCTTGGCATTAGCAATTAGCAATTAGCAATTAGCAATTAGCAATTAGCCATTAGCAATTAGCCATTAGCCATTAGCAATTAGCCATTAGCCATTAACC
>DNGG01000246.1:0-4742 GCA_003486675.1 Cyanobacteria bacterium UBA11372 | reverse complement strand
TAGCAATTAGCCATTAGCCATTAACCATTAGCCACAAGTTTAAGAAGCTTTAAGCGGAATTTTAATCTCAAACTCTGCCCCTTTTCCGGGCGAAGAAAAACACTGCAAAAAACCTTTATGGCGTTGGGTAATAATCTGATAGCTAATCGATAAACCCATGCCAGTTCCTTGACCAACTGGTTTAGTTGTAAAAAAGGGGTCAAATATTTGCTTTTGCACAGTTTCTGACATTCCCGACCCATTATCAGCAATGCCAATTACCACCCAATTATGCTCTAAGTAGGTACGAATGCGAATAGTTGGCACTTGGTAATTGCTAATTTGTTCCCCATGACCTAATCCACAAAACTTATTACCCTGTTCCAAAGCATCAATAGCATTAGTCAAAATATTCATAAAGACTTGATTTAGTTGTCCGGCATAACATGTGACTAAAGGCAAATTGCCATATTCGTTGATGATTTCAATCGCCTGACGATTAGGTTGAGCTTTCAGCCGATGTGACAAAATCATCAAAGTGCTATCAATACCATCGTGAATGTTCACCTCTTTCATTTCGGCTTCATCCATGCGGGAGAAACTGCGAAGAGACAAAACAATCTTCTGGATGCGTTCGGCGCCGACTTGCATGGATTTGAATAATTTGGGCAAGTCTTCTAACAAAAATTCCAACTCAATGGTTTGGATGTAGTCAATAATTTCTGGTTGCGGATTCGGATAGTATTTCTGGTAAAGTTCGATCGGGGAAATTAGATCTTGAAAATATTCATAGGCGTGGGCAAGATTGCCATAGATGAAGCTAGTGGGGTTGTTAATTTCGTGAGCAACTCCGGCAACGAGTTGTCCCAAACTCGACATTTTTTCGCTTTGCACCAGTTGGGCTTGCGTGCGTTGAAGTTCTCGCAATGTTTGCTCTAACTCGAAGGCTTGTTGCCTTAACTGTGCTTCCGATGCCCGCAAGGCTGCTTCTGCTTGTTTGCGTTCGGTGATGTCTTCAGTAATTGCTAACAGATATTGGGGATTACCTTCTGCATCTAAAATTGCTGTTTTCTTGGTGTGTAATATGCGCGATTCTCCCGTTGCGGTGCAGATGGTTTCTTCAGGGATATCTAAAATTTTCTTGCTGTTGAGGACTTCCCGATCGATGCTAGTGAAAAAGTCGGCTTGTTCTTTGGGTAAAAAGTCATAGTCATTCTTGCCCAAGACTTGTTCGGCAGTTAAACCCACCACCTGTTCTGCGGCAGGATTCCACAAGACAAACCGTAATTTTTCCACTTCCTTAGCTATCACTCCAACTGGCAGAGTATTTAAAACGGACTCCAAAAAGTTTCGCGTACGCTGTAATTGGGCTTCTACCTGTTTGCGCTCTCTAATATCCCGGATAATAGTGGAAAAAAACTCAACTTCTCCCGTTTCTGACTTGTGTACCATAATCACTTGAGAAACCGGAATTTCTTGACCATTGCGATGCAAAAGAACAGTTTCACCCGACCAAGTTCCCTCTTCCAAGGCAATTGACATTGCCTTTTCTGTTGCTTCTAGTGCGGCTGGTGCGACTAAGCTCATACAATGAATGTTTGAGATGTCTTGATTCGATTCCAACCCCACTATCTTGCGTCCAGCTTGATTGATGTATCTGCTATATCCGTTAGCATCGATAACACCAACGAAGTCGGTTGTAGCCTCAAGAATGGCAATGAGTCTTTGCTGTTCTTTTTCGGCAATTTTGCGGAACTTTCGCGCCGCTTGCTGTTCGCTAACATCGCGCACGATACCCTGAAAACCAATCACATTGCCATCGGTGTCTTTAATCGGTGAAGTATTAGCTATCATCGAACACCAATTACCATCTTTACGTTTGGCGCGAAATTCTAGCCCTGCTTGCTTTTGACCAGTTGTTACAATCCGATCCAAAAAGGCGTAACATCTCGGCAAATCATCCGGATGCACCAAGGGTACAAACGACTGGCCTAAAAATTCCTTTACGTCATATCCCAAAATATCGGTGAAATTAGGAGCGAGATAAGTGAATAACCCCTCTGTGGTGTGAGAGTAAATCAAATCGTTGGCATTTTCTACAATGTTGCGGAATTTGGCTTCACTTGCGGCTAATGCTGCTTCAGCGACTTTGCGCGCGCTAATATCCCTGGCTGTCGCGTAAACTAAGTTGTTTTGAATATCGGGTACGGATGTCCAAGACACCCACTTGTAGGAACCATCTTTACAACGATAGCGGTTTTCAAAAGCAAGTGTAGTGCTGCCGTTGCCCAGCTTAGAGACTTCGGCTAAAGTTGGTTCTACATCTTCTGGATGGACAAAATTAATAAACGGTTCGGCTAACAATTCTTCTGGGCTATATCCCAAGATGGTTTCAAAAGCTGGATTGATGCGCTTAAAGTAACCATCTTCTAAACCCGCGATGCATAGCATGTCGGCGGCAAGATTAAAGAAGCGATCGCGTTCAATTTCGGCAGTTTTGCGATCGCTGATTTCTCGCCAAACTACATGAAGTATTTGCTTTCCATCTATTGCGATCGCTGTCAGCAAAACTTCTACCCAAAAATCTTCTCCATCCAGGCGGCGATGCACCCACTCAAACCGATGACTACCTTTTTTAAATGCCGTTTCAATAATTTCCTCTGCTTTCTCAAATGAAGCACGACCATCAGGTTGAGTCAAAGGCGAAATCTCAGACGGATGCAAGGATAATAACTGCTGTTTATTAGCACAGCGCATCATTTCAACGGCAGCTTGATTGCAGTCTGTAAACACTCCGCCATCAAAAATTAAAATGGCATCGGCTGATTTTTCAAACAGTTGTCTCAGTCTGGCTTCTGCTTTTTCTCGTTCCCGAATTTCTTGCTGTAATCTAGTAACTGTCTGCTCTAATTCGGCAGTGCGATCGATCACTCTAATTTCTAATTCTTCCTTAGCTTGTTGCAGCGCTAATTCTGCCCGTTTGCGTTCAGTAATATCCGTAGCAATCCCGCAGACGCCGTAAGGCTTACCCTCGCCGTTCAATAGGGGGAATTTGAGTGAAATGTATGTATGTATTCCATCTGATTGCGGCACTACCTCTTCTAATTCGATTAATTTGCTGCTGGCAAAAACTTCCCTATCTATTTGTTGGAAAGAATCTGCCGTTTCTGGCGGAAAAAGATCGTAATCGTTCTTACCTCGGATCTGTTCGCGGCTGATGTTAAATACAGTCTCGAACTGCTGATTTATTAATAAATAAGTGCCGTTTGTCTGCAAATATTCCTTGACAAAAATACAAGCATTTGTATTATCAACTATGCTTTGCAATAGTTCCTGACTGTTATCCCACTCTTGTGGGAGTTTCTGGGATTTAGGGTACATAAACTCAACTCTTGAATTAAGCTGTGTTTTTTGGGTATCAGTAGATGCTATAACTCTCAACCCACTTGACTGAATTGGCTTGGGCGGGAGGAACAGAGTTTTTTATAGCCGCTTAACTATTAAAGTACCCAATTTAACTTCCAAATCAACAATTGGATCGCGAAAAAATTATCCCTCACGCGATCGCTAGATACTATAAATGAGGGAGATTGGCAAGTAATCTCTCGCCTAATTCCCCCACATTCGCTAAATATTGCCATAAACAGGAATAGCAGCGCCTCTGACATCTTTAGCTGCTTCAGAGGCTAGAAAACAAATGACTTGCGCCAAAGATTCCGCTTTTACCCACTTATCTGAATTTTCTTCCCCCATAGCCTGTCGATTAGCGGGGGTATCGATAATGCTTGGTAATACAACATTAGCGGTGATGTTAGTATTTTTGGTTTCGTCTGCGATCGCTTGCGTCAATGCTACCACTCCCGCTTTAGACGCGCAGTATGCTGCGAGTTGTCCCGCCGGTTGTACGGCACCCCGCGAACTAACAGTGACGATGCGTCCGTAGTCATTTTGTAGCATTTTTTTCAGGCTATGCTTACAAACTAAAAAAGTACTATTCAGGTTTAAATCGAGCTGTTGTTTCCAATCAAAAAAGCTGTATTCGTGAGTTTTACCCATCGAAAAACCACCCATGAGGTGAATTAATACATCCACCCGTTCCATGCGCTTCATTAAGTTCTCCACCGAACCTTCATCGGTGAGATTGCTAGGTATAAATTGAATCCTGTCAAAATCGTTCGGTATCAGAATGCTCTTGAGACGTTCTACTTGATGAAAATTGAGATAAGGAATCGTTATCAATGCTGCACCTTGAGCGAGAACAGTTGGCGTCACGCCTAACCCCAATCCGCCAGTACCGCCAGTGATTAATACATGCTTGTCTTTCATGGTGGTTGAATCCTCTCACATCCCATATTCAACATACCGCGACCAGGGATAGTAAAATTCAACAGGATAGCTGATGGAGTTTCTTATGTCTGAAGTTTTTTCTGAGGCTGTGAGCGATTCGCTACGCGACGGCGTTGCCGAACGCATCTGTTCCCACATGAACGAAGACCACGCCGATGCAGTATTACTTTATGCCAAAGCATTCAGTAATTTAACAGATGCGACGGCAGCCCAGATGCTTTCAATCGACTCGGAAGGGATGAATTTAAACGCACAGGTAAACGGGGAAGCCGTACCAGTTCGCATTCAATTTGACCATGTATTAAAAGATGCCGAAGATGCTCATCATACATTAATTGATATGGTGAAACAGGCGAGGATGCAAGCAAAGCAAACTGCTAGTTAACTGGGTATGTTGTTGCGCTTCAGCGCTGGGT
>DNGG01000245.1 GCA_003486675.1 Cyanobacteria bacterium UBA11372 | reverse complement strand
CCCATAAAACTGGTAGCGCCCACTAACCGAAAGCGGATACCCCATTTTAAAATAAATCCTATCAGGGTGATGGCAGCGCAGACTAAAGTCAGGATACCCCCCCACTGGGAAGCTTGGAAAAAATCAGTTGTTGTTAGCATTTGCTAGCTGGCTAAGGGCTAATGACTAATGGCGGTGCAAGACAAAACTTACTCAAAGGCAGCATTTTGCTCGCTTTGACGGAAAGCTTCCTGCTTCTGTCAGAGGAGTCAAATCCTCACCTGTCCACAGGCGCAAATTCCGCCCTTGCCGCACGTACTTGGTCTTTGTCATTATCAGTCAAAAGTTGTTTGCCCAGCAAGCACTCTGGCTCAAAGTTTGAGCGAGATGGGATTTGGGTGTTTTCTGGATAATTTTTGCGGGAATCCTTGAAACAGAGGGGTAAACTGCCAAATGCCATACTGGGGGTAAAGTACTAACCATGCAGATCGGTCAAATTGCCAGAAAATCACGCATCGTTCTAGATTCAACGGTGCTGATAGCGTTATTAATTTTACCTGGGATTCACTACAGCCTTGCTATTTTATGCCGAGAGCTGTACTTCCAGGATGGTACGACGGCAATCTGGCCTTCTACGGGTGTATATTTGGCGGCAGTGCTGCTGTTGGGATATCGCATCTGGCCTGCTATCCTAGTCAGCGAACTGATTGCCAATGGCTTAATTTTTTATCAAGATAATATATTGTTCGGTAGTAGCCAAGCTTTGATCGCTCTGATTGACCCGCTAGTCAGTGCATTTCTGATTAATCGTTTTACGCTTCGCCGCCCTATCCTGGAGAAGACTGGAGATGTTTTCAAATTTACCATCCTACTGATGCCCAGTTTGGCGGTTACTACCACGCTTTGCATTACCAGCTTGTGTTTGGTGGGTAAAAGTGCTTGGGTAGAATATGGTCAGGCTTGGTGGGGTTGGTTTACCGCCACCTACGCGGGTGAATTAATAGTTGCCCCAGCGATACTGGCGTGGTTTTCGCCATCGTTACGGCAAAAAAGATATAGCCCGAGACAGATTGGCGAGTTGGTACTGCTGGTGTTGTGCGCGATCGCACTGTGTCGGGTGGCGTTTTGGGGGGGCTATCCCTTGGAGTATATCATCATTCCGCTGCTGATTTGGTCGGCGTTTCGGTTTGGGGCGCGGGGATCGAATTTAATCGTGGTGGTGGTGAGTGCGATCGCCATTTATGGCACTGCCCACGGTTTCGGATCGTTTTTCAGACAGTCTATCAAAGAATCTTTGTTGCTTTTGCAATCTTTTATCAGCGTTGTTGCCTTAACCACCTATATTTTATGCGCCGCCATTGCCGAAAATAGAATTGCTCAAGCTAAACTTAAAAACGCCAAAGATGAATTAGAAATCCGCGTTGAACAACGCACCGCCGAACTCAAAAGTGCTAAACTCATTGCCGATAAAGCCAACCAGGCGAAAAGCGAATTTCTGGCAAACATGAGTCACGAACTGCGTACCCCGCTTAACGGTATTCTTGGGTACGCCCAAATTCTGCAAAACTCCAAAATTTTTACAGAAAAAGAACGCAAAGGCATCGGCATCATTTACCAGTGCGGTTCCCACCTGCTCACCCTAATTAACGATATCCTCGACCTGTCTAAAATTGAAGCCCGGAAAATGGAACTTTACCCCAATGATTTCCATTTTCCTTCATTTCTTGATGGAGTTGCAGAAATCTGCCGCCTCAAAGCCTCCCAAAAAGAAATCGCCTTCAACTATCAGCCATCCCCTCAACTGCCCTCTCTAATTCATGCCGATGAAAAACGCCTGCGTCAAGTTTTAATTAACCTCTTGGGTAACGCGATCAAATTCACCGATCGAGGAAAAGTTACCTTCAAAATTGAGATGATTGGTTCTAGTAAATCTCAAATCTGCAATCTGCCATCTGCAATCTCCCATCCCCTTGTTCGCTTTCAAATCGAAGACACTGGCGTTGGCATCAGCGAGGAACAACTAGATAAAATTTTCTTACCCTTCGAGCAGGTTGGCAACGCAGAAAAGCGGATGGAAGGCACTGGATTGGGATTAGCCATCAGTCAAAAAATTGTATCTTTAATGCGTAGCACTATCCAGGTAAAAAGTCAATTTGGAAAGGGAAGCATTTTCTGGTTCGAGGTAGAATTACCCCCAGCATTAAACCTAGAGGAAAACTATAAAAGAATTGAGCAACCCAGCAGTATTATTGGTTTTGAAGGCAGAAAACGCCAAATCCTAATTGTAGATGACCGCTGGGAAAATCGCTCGGTTGCGGTTAATTTACTTTTACCCCTTGGTTTTGCAGTTTTCGAGGCTAATAACGGTCAAGAAGGATTAGAAAAAGCCAGAGAAATCCAGCCCGATTTAATTATCTCAGATTTGAGAATGCCGGTGATGGATGGGTTAACCATGACCCAGCATATAAGACAGTCGCCAAATTTGCAAAATGTAGCAATAATTGCTTCCTCGGCAAGCGTGTTTGACTTCCACCGTCAACAAGCTTTGGAGGCAGGTTGTGATGATTTTCTTCCCAAACCTGTCCAAGTCGAACAGTTACTAGAACAATTACAACACCACTTGGAGTTGACCTGGATTTATCAAACTGAAACGGACTCTTCAATCAAATATAAAGAACCAGCAGATTTAGCCGTTGAAATGGTTTTTCCTCCCAGGGAAGAACTTGTTAAAATGTATGAAGCTGCTGTGCGGTGCGATGTGGTTTTGGTGGCAGCAGAAGCAACCCGCATCAAGCAGTTAGACCCTAAATATACAGCCATTGCCGATAAGTTGTTGGCACTGGTTGATGAGTTTGACGTAGAAGCAATAGCAAAATTATTAGAACCCTATCTTGCCAGCAAATAACCTATGGTAGACGATCAAAGTAACGCTATTCTAATTGTCGATGACAACCCCAACAATATCCGGGTTTTATTTGAATTTTTGAACCAATCTGGATTCAAAGTTTCAGTTGTTAAAAGCGGTGAAGCAGCTCTAGAAAAAATTCCCTTGATTCAGCCAGAATTGATTTTGCTAGATGTGATGATGCCTGGAATTGATGGGTTTGAAACCTGCCGCCGCTTGAAAGCAGATGCAAGCACAAAAGATATACCAGTCATTTTTATGACTGCACTTTCCGATACAGAACATAAAGTAAAAGGGTTGCAAATAGGAGCGGTAGATTACATTACAAAACCATTCCAATTCGAGGAAGTTTTAGCCCGCGTTAACGTGCATTTGGCACTCAGGAAGGCGCAAATTAAGTTAATGAATGAAGTCGCGGAACGCAAGCAGATTGAAAACCAACTTCAGCAAACGCTAAAAGACTTAAAAAAAGCCCAAACCCAGCTAATTCAAAATGAGAAGATGTCCAGTTTAGGTCAACTCGTAGCAGGGGTGGCACACGAAATTAACAATCCAATTAACTTTATCTACGGAAACATTAGCCATGCAGATGAATATATTCAAGACTTGTTGAGACTGCTGGAACGCTATCAACAATACTATCCTAATCCCGTTGCTCAGTTGCAGGCTGAATTAGAGGCAATTGACATAGATTTCTTACTTGAAGATCTGCCTAAAATACTAAACTCGATGAAACTTGGAACCGATCGCATTAGACAAATTGTCAGGTCTTTGCGAATCTTCTCCCGCACCGATGAAGCTGAAATCAAATCTGTAGATATTCACGAGGGAATTGATAGCACTTTGATGATTTTAGGACATCGATTAAAGGCTTTCTCAAGTCGTCCTAGCATTGAAGTGGTTAAAGAATACGGCAAATTACCGCTAGTGGAATGCTACCCCGGACAACTTAACCAAGTGTTTATGAATATCCTCAGCAATGGGATTGATGCGTTAGAGGAAGCTATTGATATGCAGAAAATATCCACTCCTTCGATTGCAATTCGTACCGAAGTTGTGGATGGCAAAACCATAGGAATTCGCATTACCGATAATGGAATGGGAATGCCTGAAGATGTTAGACAAAAGATATTTGACCCCTTTTTTACAACTAAGCCCGTGGGTAAAGGAACGGGTATGGGGCTTTCGATTAGCTACCAAATTATCACCGAGAAGCACGGCGGAACCTTGTCTTGTACCTCAAAACCGGGACAAGGTACGGAGTTTGCGATCGCTATTCCCCTGACTCAAACCTAAACAGGTAAATCAGTCCTGGGATTAAAGGTTTCAATTTGCCGCAACTTTTCATACAGTTCCCTCTCCCGCAAACTGGGATTTCTGGGAACTACGATCTGAATTTCCACTAACTGATCGCCGCGATCGCCCTCATCAACAGGATAGCCTTTATTCGCCAACCGCAAACGCTGACCCGACTTCACTCCAGGCGGAACCGATATTTTCACTCGTCCGTCGAG
>DNGG01000051.1 GCA_003486675.1 Cyanobacteria bacterium UBA11372 | reverse complement strand
TACGCAACGGTTGTGTATAATTTTTGAAGCTGTAGGGGCGGGTTTTACCAGCCATGCTGGAAAATCACGAGAAATTTTTTAAACCCGCCCCTCCCGTGCAGCTACCGATGCTACCGGACATCATATAATATGATGTCCGTTGAATTGCCCCTAATAAAAAAACCTTACCCCGTAGTTGCGTAGGGACACGGCATCAGAGATATATCGGATAAACAGATAACGTTAATAATGCCGTGTCCCGGCTGCTAATTATGGATAATCGACTGGAAATGATATAAAAGAGCGCCAAGCGCAGAAAGCAAAGGATTCTGGGCGCGATAATTGATATCGTTGACCGTTGCATCTAAACGATCGAATTGGTTGTAGGGGCACGGCGGCAAAAACCTTATCGTTAGCGGCAAAGTTTATTGCTGCCGTGCCCCTGCGTAGGGGCACGGCAGCAAAAACCTTCTCGTTAGCGGCAAAGTTTATTGATGCCGTGCCCCTACGCAACGATTATGCGGCTGAAGCTAAACTAGCGATATTCACCGAGTTTTCTACCTGAACAATAGCGGTTAAGCGATCGCGCGGGTCGTTTTCCAGCCGCGTAATCGATACTTGTTGTCCCGGATACAGTTTCTCTGCTGCTGCTGCTAAATCTGGTTGTATAGCTGCAAAGGTTTCTGGGGTATTGGGGGCGTTTAAGCGATCGTTCGCCATGTAATAAAATTTACCGCCTTCCAAACTTAATTTTCCGGCAACGCGGTTATCCCCCTCGAGCAATGTGGCAAAGGTTGCAGTCGCCCTAGCCAAATCAACAATCCGATCTGGATGAGTTTCGCCTTCGCCTAACTTGCGTTGAGCTTGCAAACCAAACTCTCCATTGGCACGATCCATTGCATAGTTGATTTCATGGGTAATCAACATGATGCCAGGGCCATTTGGCACGTGACTATAATCGGCGACATCAATCAAAGTCCCATTCAGTTTTCCTAAGCGAATCCATTCGTGAAAAACAGGGATAAAAGTAGTTTCATCGATGGTTGTTTCCGGACGAGCCAAGAATTTAATGCAAAAACGAGCGAGATTCATTTGTGTTTGTTCCTTCAAATTATTTGCTAATTGCTAATTGCTAATTGGTAATTGGTAATAGTAAAAATGCCATTCGCAATTAGCAGATTGTGTCTTTTTACTTTTGACTTAATTTGCTAATCGCTAATAGTAAAAATGCAATTACCAATTACCCATTACCAATTACCCATTAGCCAATTGCATTTCCCGTTCCATCAGCCACTTTTTGAAGCTACCAGGATTGGTAATACCAGCTTGCACCATGCGCGTATTGCATTCATGTGCGGCTTCGATAAACAGACGCGCTTCTTCAATTAATTGCTTGGCGCGGTCTAAATTGCTGTCATCGTTGCGGTGTTCGTAAGCATTGAACAGGTAGCTGGCAAACTTTCCTCTGGCGTAGGGGTCAAAAAATAACTCCGTATCGTAGAAATATTTGCGGAACTCACTAACGATCGCTTCCGGATTGTTGGCAATATCCACGTTTTGCACTTTCACCAGCGCTTGCGCGGCATTCAGCATTGCTTCGAGTGCTTTGTCTGCGGCTTTCTTGACGTTCCCATTAGTTGAATTCCCTTCTAGCAGTAACGTCGCATCAAAGTAGATACTTTCTGCTGCTGCTACGCCGAAATCGGTGAGGGAGACAACTTCACCCGCACATTCTCCAATCCCGATATCGCCAATGGTGTATTCCCGCGCATCGCCCCAATCGACGTAGAAGGATTTGTCAACGGCGTAAGCTGGAACTTCCGTAAAGGGTTGTACCCGATCTTTGATTTCTTTTTTACCAATACGGTTGACAAATTGGGGGAATTTCTCTCCGTTTTGCCGTTCTTTCAGGTACAAATCAACGAGGAATTCCACCACCTCTGGCACGCGCTTGGAGGGAATTACACCCAGCGACTGTCCGTATTGAATCGCGTTGTTATCCCATTCGCCGCCCAAAACCAGATGGAAGTGGGGAACCCGGTGGCGATCGATGAGGCGATTTGCTCCATAGAAGCCAATTTCGGCTACCATGTGCTGACCGCAGGAGTTGAAACAACCGCTGATTTTGATGCGAATATCCTTGAGCGAGGTATCGTATTGCCAACCTTTTACGGCTAAGCGATCGCGTAATTCCCCCGCCAATCCCCGCGAACTCGAAATCCCCAATTTGCAAGTATCCGTACCGGGACAAGCGGTAATATCGACGATCGAATGTGCGCCCGCCGCGTGCAGGTTAATTTCTTTCAGCGCCAAATAAAGTGCAGGTAAATCGGCTTCGTGAATCCAGCGCAACAGGATATTTTGTTCTACGGTGGTGCGGATAGTATCGCGAGTGAAGCGGCGAGTGATATCGGCTAAACCGCGCATTTGCTGGGAAGTCAAGTCACCTAAAGGCAGAGAAATAGCAACGCAAACAAAACCTGCTTGTCGCTGCTGATAAAGATTGGTAGACTTCCATTGCTCAAACGCTTCTGCGTCTGCACCTAAATCGATCGATTGTCCGGCAGAAACAGGATCAGGCAATCCCGATTCTTCAAATTTAGACAAACTTTGGAGAAATTCCGTCCATTTGGGGTCATGTTCCAAAGCCGCGCGTTCTTCTTTCACCAAGCGACGGAATTCTTCAATTCCCAACTTGGAAACCAGAAACTTAATCCTGGCTTTGTTGCGGTTTTTCTTCTCACCCAATCGAGCATATACCCTGGCGACGGCTTGGGACAAAGGCAGAAGTTCTTCAGTTGGCACAAATTCATCCAACAGTTTGGCGAGATGAGGCACAGCGCCCAAACCGCCACCCACATACATTTCAAAACCTTGTTTCTCGACGCCATCCACCACCTTTGTCGTCGCAATCAACCCCATATCGTGCATGTAAGTCAAACCGCAGGGGTGCTGTTCGCAGCCGGAGAAGGCAATCTTAAACTTGCGTCCAAAATCCTGCACATCCCGGTGTCCCAAGAAATAACGAGTCATGGCATCGGCATAACCCGACACATCGAAAGCTTCATCGTGGCAGACGCCAGCTAGGGGACAAGCAGTAACATTTCGCACCGAATTGCCGCAGGCTTCGCGAGTAGTAATACCTACCGCAGCCAAACGGCGATGCATGTCGGGAGTATCTTCAATCGAAATAAAATGCAGCTGAAAATCCTGGCGCGTCGTCACGTGGAGAATCGAATCGGAATATTCCTCAGCAACATCTGCCAGCACTTCCATTTGTTCGGCAGTCATACCACCGTAGGGAATTTTAATCCGCTGCATACCAGGGGCTTCCCATTTAGTTTCCGGACCTTTGGTCAATGCTTTGCGGGGGAAAGCAATTTCCTGGGACTTTTCGCCATCGTAGCGGAAACCATTGTCATAGCGTTGACCGTAGGCACCCCGCCG
>DNGG01000052.1 GCA_003486675.1 Cyanobacteria bacterium UBA11372 | reverse complement strand
TACGCAACGGTTGTGTATAATTTTTGAAGCTGTAGGGGCGGGTTTTACCAGCCATGCTGTAATATAGCGAGGAATTTTTTAAACCCGCCCCGGACGTGCAGCACGCTTTCCGGACATGATATCAGGGGGAGAGGTCACGCAATTGTCACTTGATCGGACAAATAAACATCCTGAATCGCGTGGAATAATTTCACCCCTTCTTCCATCGGACGCTGAAATGTTTTCCTTCCCGAAATTAATCCCATACCGCCAGCGCGTTTGTTAATTACTGCGGTGCGAATTGCTTCGGCAAAGTCGCTTTTACCCGATGCCCCACCAGAGTTAATTAACCCGGCACGTCCGCAATAGCAATTCAACACTTGATAGCGAGTTAAATCAATCGGATGGTCGGTGGTTAAGTCGGTATAAACTCGCTCGTGAGTCATGCCGTATTTCTTGCCCGTGGCTTGAGAAACTGCGCCGTAGCCATTGTTATTTTCCGGCAATTTCTGTTTGATAATATCGGCTTCGATGGTGACGCCTAAGTGATTCGCTTGTCCGGTTAAATCTGCGGCGATGTGATAGTCTTTATCTTGCTTGAAAACGTTATTTCGCAGATAGCACCACAGGATAGTTGCCATGCCATATTCATGGGCTAGGGCAAAAGCTTTGCTGACTTCTTGAATTTGCCTGGTTGATTCAGGCGAGCCGAAGTAAATTGTAGCACCCACGGCTACTGCTCCCAAATTCCAAGCTTGCTCGATGGAAGCGAACATTATTTGGTCGTATTGATTCGGGTAGGTGAGCAGTTCGTTGTGGTTGAGCTTAACAATGAAGGGGATTTTGTGGGCATATTTGCGCGAAACCATGCCTAAAACGCCCAAAGTTGTGGCAACGGCGTTGCATCCGGCTTCAAGTGCCAGTTTAACGATGTTTTCCGGTTCGAAATAAATCGGATTGGGTGCAAAGGATGCCCCGGCAGAGTGTTCGATGCCTTGGTCTACCGGCAGAATGGAAATATATCCTGTATTGGCGAGCCTGCCGCTAGAATATAAAGATTGCAAACTGCGAAGTACTTGCGGATGGCGATCGCTCTGTGCAAATATCCTCGCCACCCAGTCTGGTCCCGGTAGATGCAATAAATCTTTAGGTACTTTTGCTTTGTACGTCAGTAGCTCTTCCGCTTCTTTACCCAGGTAAGTTTCTAGGAAACTGGGCATTGATAGGGTTGTTGTCATAGCTATTTTCCTTAAACCCTCCGTCTTTTATTGTCGCTATGGTCAACAATTCCTATGTCTGTCTTAAAGCAGAGGATTGCTACTTTTTTTTCGATTTTGCGCCGCGTCTCCTAAGCACTTATACTCACTTGTTTGTAGTAAGGACTTAAGTCCTGACTACGAACTAGCTAGGATGCATTTTACTTCTGTGCGTTGGCGGCAGCCTGTGCGGCAGCACGTATCGCGTCCTTTTCTTTGGGACTGATAAAGTGCCGCTTCTGCTGCTTGCATCAACATTGATGGCGACTCTTCCAGCAGCGGAATTGTTATCCCTACTCCTAAACTAACTGTCACAACTCGATCCGGCAGTCCATCTATTTGCGTGTCGTGGTACAATGCTAATTTTTTCACCTTTTTTCTGATTTTTTCCCCTATTTTTACCACGTTATCAGCTTTTGTTTGTGGTATAATTAAGGCAAATTTTTCCGACCCATACCGTGCTGCTAACCCATCGGGAGGCTGCACGCAGGCACTAATTACTTGAGCAACTTGCTGCAAACAATTTTCGCCCGCTTCGTCTCCGCGAGTATTATTGTAAATTTTAAAATGGTCAATTTCTATCAAAATTATTGACAAAGGTACTTGCTCTAGTGCCAACCTTTTCCACACCTGTTCTAGCCAGATGTTAAAGTAACGTTTATTGGCTAGTTTGGTGAGGTCGTCTCTGTAGTCGAGCAGACAATAGCTGCAACTTTCCTGTTTTTGCAAGTAGCGCAGATTGCCTTGCCCAAAGTCCCTCTCTGAGTTTGCCATCGCCAGTTGTTCGATGCGGGTGCGAGAGATGTTAAAAGCAGATTTGGGCGCGATCGCTCCCTTAAAAAATTCTTTTACCATTGACTGCCCTTCCTTGCTCTCAAGGCAAAATGTATTGAGCAATACTTTTGATCGCACCCCGGTCAGTCTTGACTCTACCAATAGGAGTAGAGATTCGCTTATTTTAAATATTACTATGAATAATGGAAAGAATTTCTAGAAAATAAAATCTTTAAAAATTTTTACTTTGCGTGCCAATATAAGCGAATAAATTTAACAAAAATTTACAGTTGACTCAGATCAAGTCCGTTGGTATCGGTTGTGTATCGATTGCTAACTGCAAGCTTGCTAATAGCTGATTGCTGATTGTTCGAGAGCAGCCATTAGCGATTAGCTATTAGCGCTTGTACAACCCCCACATTTGTCCGCAGATAATCTCGCACGCGATCGCAACTATAAGCCATTAAATCTAAGTTGAGAATGCGCGACAAATCCCACAAAACCGCCGTCTGGTCGTCACTTGCACTCGCCAGGGTTTTGCCGTCAAGACCAGAGTGCGCGAGCTTCACCTTCAGCAGTTCTATCGAAAGATAGATTGACAAATAACTGCTAATTAGCTAAGGGAATATTGTCGCAGAGAGAGCGATCGCTTTCCTCCAAATCTCCATTCGTGCGTAAATAATCGCGCACCCAATCGCAACCATAGGCGATAACGCTGTCAAGGGATTTCACTTGTTGCAGATTCCACAAAATCACCTTACCGTCTTCGCCAGCAGAAGCGAGGAACTTACCATCGGGACTAAAAACTACCTCCCAAATGCCCCCAGTATGAGCTTTCAGGGTTGTCAGCAAGACGGGCATCTTACCTGTTTCTAGTTTCCAGAGTTTAACTACCCCATCGGCGCTGCTGGAAGCCAGCAGTTGCCCGTCGGGACTAAAAGCCACGGACAGGACTCCATCGTTATGACCGACAAGGGTTTGTAGGGGCAGTGCCTCCGTGCCTGCCCTGTCATCAGTTCGCCAAAGTTTCACGGTTTTGTCATCGCTGGCGGAAGCTAGCATTTGCCCGTCGGGACTAAACACCACCGACCTCACTATTGCTTGATGCCCTTTTAAGGTTTTGAGTAACTCACCGTTCTTTGTCCAGAGTTTGACTGTGGTGTCTCCACTAGAGGAAGCAATAACCTGACCGTCGGGGCTAAAACTAACAACCCAGAGTCCGCCTTGATGTCCCCGCAACCTGGAGAGCAGAACCGGGGTTTTCCCTTCCACGTTCCACAGTCCCAGTGTGCCATCAGCACTCCCGGAAGCCAGCAGCTTGCCATCCGGGCTAAACTTGACTTTTCTGGCTGCACCTTCATGTCCTTTGAGGGTTGCTAGCAATTCTCCCTGGTGTGTCCAAAGTTTGATGGTTGCATCCCCACTGGCGGTAGCTAAGCGCTTACCGTCGGGACTGAAAGCAACTCCTATGACAACGCCATCATGCTTGAGGGTGCTTAGGGATGGTGACTCACTCCCATCGCCCACTTGCCATAGTTTAACGTTACGATCGACGCTGGCGGAAGCGAGCGTCTTGCTGTCGGGACTAAAAGCGAGTCCATACACCAATGCTTTATGCCGATTGAGGGGTTTAAGTAGGGCGTTATTGGGTTTCCAGAGTTTCACTTTGTTGTCTATACCCAGGGAAGCAAGGGTTTTGCCATCCGGACTGAAGTTTACACTCGCAACGATCGCGCTGTGTCCGGCAAAAGTGCGTAGAAGTTCTACCCGATTCCAAGTCCTGCCATTTCGCTGCCAAAGCTTGACTGTCCTATCATCCGATCCCGATGCCAACTGCGTACCGTCGGGACTAAAGGCGACTGCCACAACCATACCGCTATGTCCTGTGAGGGTTGTCAGCAGTCGGGGGACGTTTCCAGACAATTGCCAAAGTTTAATTGTGCCATCCATTGAAGCAGTGGCGATGGTATCTCCAACGGGACTAACGGCAACACCAATTGCCACTATTTCGTGTGCCTTGACGCTAGAGTGCAGTTGACCGTTAACTTGCCAAATATTCAGCATTCCCTTGGCACTACCGACAACGATTTTCTGACTGTCTGGAGTAAACGCAACTTGGGAAGTCATCACTGTATCGGCGCTGAAGGTGAAGAGCGGGGTGCCGTTTTTGCTCCACAGCCGTACCGTTCCATCTTCACTGGTAGAAGCGATGTATTCACCATTGGGGCTAATCGCAACGCCCCCCACGTTGGCTTGATGACCCTTTAAAGTGTGGAGTAAGGTGCCGTCTTTTTTCCATACTTTTACAGTGCGATCGCCACCACCAGATACAACGATCTGACCGTCTCGGCTGATGGCTACCGTTCCCACTAAAGCCTGATGCCCTTGGAGCATTAAGAGCAGCCTACCGTCTTTTGCCCACAGGTTGACGTTATTTTCCTTGCCCGTTGCCACTATCGTCTCGCCATCGGGGCTAAAAGCAACCCCCAGATTGCCAGCCGCAGGTTTTGAGAGGCGATTATATTCATCCGCTCCCAAAATTGCTTGCTGGAGGGCTAATTCTACCTGGCTTTTAGTATCGAGATCTATTTGATTTAATGACAGCAGTTTTTTTCTAGCTCGCAGTGCTTCTATTAACGCATCTAAGCGATTATTTGAAGCAAATAGCCCCAAGGAAGAAGATACCAGCGCTCGAATTTCGTTAATCCTGGCTTGCAGTTCGCTCTTCCGTGCTTGGTGATATTGCCAGAGAGCGCTGATGCCTAATCCAGTAGCGATCGCTAATGCCGATGACAGTGCAACGATGAATAATTTTTGCCGTTTGGCAGCTTCTTTTTCTTGTGCTAGTCTGCGCTCAACTTCCTTTAGGCGTTCTGCTTCTAAGGCGAGTTGGGTTTCTTGGCGATCGCTTTCTTCGCTATAAGCTAAAAACTGATAGTCCAAATCGCTCAAACTCTTGCCTTGCGCCCATTTTTGAGCATCTTTTAAGGCTTGTCCGCGCAACAGTCGGGAAAAATCTGTTTGCTTAGAAGCAATCCAAGCATCAAAAGTTTGAGAATAGGGGCGCAGCGAAGTTAATTGTTTTTCTACCCAGTCTAGGTTGAATACTTCTTGATAAATTCTGTTTCTTACCTTGAGCAATCCCTGTTGCTTTTCCACTAACCCAGATAGGATTAGTTCGGTTTGCTCAGGGCTGTCATCAGTAGGAATCCCCCCTGGGGTTAGGGGGGGATTGGATTGTAAGATTTGTTGATAAATTCCCAGCAATCTGCCTGCGCGCTGTGAGTTGCTCAGGATGCGATCGCGTATCGTCCTCAAATGCTCTGGTTCATCCTGAGATTCCCACTTGTCGATGATATAGTTACGCACCACCGACTCGACCCAAAATGCTTCGTTACCGGGGGGAATAATTAAATTACTGTTACTCTCTAAAAGATGCAACAACAACTGACACAATTTTTGCGTGATAAACGGTTGCCCATTCGTCCAAGCTAATATTTCTTTAACCACTGCTTGAGCATTGCTAACCTTTCCTTCTAACCCTACAGCTAACGGTTGCGCTTCTTGTAGTTGAAACCCCTGCAATTCTATGGCTTTGCCAATATTAAAAGGAGTTCGCTTTTTATCGGCGATTAAATCGCTTGGCGTCGCCACTCCAAAAATGGCAAAACTCAAGCGATTGTATTCATTATTGATTGGGCGCTGGTTGTAGCAAAATCTAATCCAAGCAAAAAAATCATCTATGGAAAAATTTAAACTGAGAATACTATCAATTTCATCAATGAATATAACAATTTGATTTTCCGGAAATTTGACAAACAATAGATCTTCAATAAAATTACCCAATCTCTGAAGAGCCGAAAGGTGTTCTAACTCGCTCCACCAAGATTTTAAATTGACTTTTCCTAAAAGATTAAACCCGCGCCACAACTCAGTGACAATGCCTTTATACCATTGGTCGGGGCTAATATTTTCGCTACCAATCCGCGTCATGTCGAGGGTGGTGCAAAGGTATCCTTCTTGTTGCAGCAGGTGTCTAGTGCGTACCAAAATTGAAGATTTTCCCATTTGCCGGGAGTTGAGAACGTAACAAAAATTTCCCTGCTTTAAGGCATTATACAGGTCACGATCTGCCTGTCTAATGACGTAGGTAGGGGCATCTTTTGTCAGACTCCCGCCGACTTGGTATTGATAATTGGTCATTGCTAATTGGTAATTGGTAATTGTATTTTTTCGATTAGCAATTAGCCATTAGCCATTAGCTATTTCAGAATCTAAAGTTGAGAAAACTTCTGTGCGTTGGCGGCAGCCTGTGCGGCAGCACGTATCGCGTCCATTTCTTCTTGCTTCATAAAGCGCCTCATTTGCTGCACTTATTAAAGTCTCTGGATAATTTTCTGAAACAGCAATTGTGCTAGCCACTCCTAAGCTTACGGTGATAACGGAAGACGGAAACCCGCCCATTTGTGGCAGGTTGTATGGAATTGCCAATTGTTTTACTTTTGAGCGGATTTCTTCGGCTATTTTGAAAGCGCTATTATCTTCTATACCCGGCAAAATTACAGCAAATTCTGCCCAATCATAACGAGCAACTAAATCATCTTTATCCCTCGTACAATTGCGGATAGCCCAAGCTATTTGTCGCAAACAATTATCTACCACTTCTTGACCTTGCCTATCGTTGTAAACTTTAAAAAAGTCAATTTCGCACAAAATTAATGATACCGGATTCATTTGAACGGCTAACTTTTGCCACACTTGTTCCAGGTATATTTCAAAGTATCCGCGATTGGCAACTTGGGTAATTTGATCTTTGTGGGAGACTTGCTGCAACTTTTTAATTTGTTTCTGTAACTGCTCAATTTGTTTTTGCAAATCGTTTGTTCCAAAGTTTTGGGCAGCAAAAAACTGACGATATAAATCGCAGGCTAAGGTTATGCGAGAGCCTTCCAACTTCACCAATCCCATACTTTCTAATTTATACGTCTGTATCGGGTCTAATTTCGCGTTTTCTTCAGCGGCTATTACCCCTTCAAGTGCTGTTGCCAATTCAGGATGTTTTTGTAAAATTGCTAAATTATCTCGCAAATGACTGCTATAAATGCCATTAATATTAGGGGCTTTTTCTAACAGCGTATCTAGATTTTGATGCGAATTTACCAGGTGATAAAGCGCCAATCTTACTAAATAAGGATGTCCCCCCACCATTGCCATTAGCTTCTTAGCATCATTGCCATCTGTCCAATCAAGTCCGTAACGCCCTGCTAAACAAATCACCTGCTCTAAACTAAACTCCGGCAATTGAATTGGTAACCCGACATTAAAAGGCGATTGATTGATATTAAAATTAATATAAACCTCCGTCGATTGAACCAAAACTAACCGCAGTTTTTGCCAAATTTCCTGTTGTTTTGCTTCTTCATACCAAGATCGCAGCAAGGATAAAAACTCTTCGGCTATGTTGGGATGCTCGAACATCCGATTGATTTCATTGAAAGCCAAAACAAGGGGAGCGTCTATTTGCTCGAGCAAATACCCTTGGAAATAAATCGTGCAGCTGATTTTGCTACCAATATCTTCATCCCAATATTCATCCAGCATTGGTTGTAGCTGCAACTGCCGACTGACATTAGCGCCAAACCAACGTAAAAACTTATCTAAACAGTTAAAAACTTCATTATCTGCTTGCAAAAAGTCTATGCAGACGGTGCGGTAATTTAATTGTTCAACTTGATGAAGCAGGCGCAGCATTAGGGAGCTTTTGCCCATTTGCTTGGGCGCTTTAATCCGAATCACGCTCCCTGGTTTGCTAATTTCTTGGTAAATTAGTTGTTCCATCGGGAGGCGTTCTATGTAAAAATTAGAATCTAGTGGTACTGGGCCGCTAGGAAATTCGACTGGCATTGCTTCAGAAGATGTAGATAATGACATCAGGCGCTCCTCAGACTACTTGTTTTTGAGCAAGTTTTTTAGCAGATTACAAGTAAATTATTCGGATTTTGTGGATATTATTATTGTTGCCAACTTAACCTTGAAAACTCGGTTATGTTACATAAAATCAAGAACTCTTAATTTTTTAGGATTTATAGACAATAAGTGCCCCTGATTTGCACTCAAAATTGACGGATACCGGAAAGCGGAAGCAAACTTTTACCGCTCTCTGCTACAACGGCAAGTTTATCACCCATTACCAATAACTGACGCTGGGGCAATCTAAACTACTTTTTGGATTAGGAATATCATACCATAGATAGATGATAAAATTTACAAGTCCAAATATAAAATGGCAAGCACGATAGTTGAATGCACCGACGCCTTTGTGACCTTGGCATCTGTAGATGTGGAAAGGCTAGTCAAGTTTTATAGTCACTTATTCGGTAAAAGCCCCCAGAATTACATGCCGAATGCTTATGCTGAGTTTAACCTACCTGGGTTGCGCTTGGGAATTTTTCAACCGAGAGAAACCCACAGACAGGAGTTTGAAGCAAAAGGGGGGAGTATGAGTTTGTGCTTGGAAGTAAGGGATTTGGAGGAGGCGATACTTGCTGTCGCACAGGCTGGCGCCAACGCACACCTCACCGCTATCGGATACTCACCACCAGGCGAGATTATCGTCGCATCCCACGGTAGAGAAATCTATGCCTATGACCCCGATGGCAATCGTCTAATTTTACACCAATCCCCAGGCACAGACCGCTAACAACAGAGCTACCGAAGCTAGCAACACAATTATCCGATTCCTTTGGGATTGGGACGATGGCAAGATTGACTCCCGCACGAAAATTGACATACTGGCTCCGATAATATAGCTACAACAAAGCACTAGATAAGGCCATTTTTGTGCGAATAACCACAAAGGTAACAACACCATTGCCAACAACAACATTAATCCTTCAATCAACACCGGAGGATTAGAAAAGGTTGACCTAATTAAGGTGTTATACCAAAATTGCACCTGTCGGATCATATTAATTTTAGATTTTAGATTTTAGATTTTAGATTTTTTCCTAATAGCTAATGGTAAAAAGCAATTAGCAATTAGCAAGCTGGCAATTACCAATTACCAATTACCAATTACCAATTAGCTACCTGCGAGTACCATTTGCCTGCACAGTTGGAGTATCGGCTGTTTCCAAACCGAAGGCGCGGTTAAAAGCTTTTTCTACTTTATAACCCGAATCGATCGATTCTAACGGGTCTTTCCGCAGTCGGTGGCGCAAGCACAAAGTAATCACGCGGCGGATATCGTCTACAGTTACTTCTGTACGACCTTCAAACGCTGCTAAAGCTTTAGCGGCGCGGTTGGTGACGATATCGCCCCGCAATCCGTCTACATTTAGTTCCGAGCAAACTTCCGAAATTTTCACCCGCAGGTCATAGTCAATTTTTACCTGGGGCAATAACTTTTGGGCGTTGACAACTCGTCGTTGCAATTCTTCTTGTTCTTGCTGGTATTGTTGCAGAAATTTTGGCGGATCGGCGTCAAATTCGACTCGCTGTTCCACAATTTGCACGCGCAAAGCGGGTTCTCTAACCGTGTGAATTTCGGCGTGCATCCCGAAACGATCGAGCAGTTGGGGACGCAGTTCGCCTTCTTCGGGGTTACCAGAACCTACTAAAACAAAACGTGCCGGGTGGCGGATCGAGATACCTTCCCGTTCGACGGTGTTCCATCCAGAAGCGGCAGAGTCGAGCAAAACGTCTACCAGGTGGTCGTCAAGCAAGTTGACTTCATCGACGTAGAGGATACCGCGATTTGCTTTGGCAAGCAATCCGGGTTCAAACGCTTTGACGCCAAGAGAAAGAGCTTTTTCGATGTCGATGGTACCGCAAACGCGGTCTTCGGTAGCGCCCAAAGGCAAGTCAACCATCGTCACTTTTTTCTTGACGATGGGAAGTTGAGCTTGCTGTGCGACAAGATCGCGCACGGTGTCGCTCATCAAGTCGGGGTCATCGGGAGCGCTGTTAAAGGGGTCATCCGCGACGACTTCAATTTCTGGCAGCAAGTCAGCGAGGGCGCGAATAGTGGTAGTTTTGCCGGTTCCGCGATCGCCCATAATCATCACCCCGCCGATTTTGGGGTCGATCGTGTTTAACAGCAGTGCCAGTTTCATCTCTTCTTGACCGACAATTGCGGTGAAGGGAAACACGACACGACGAGCAGTTGAAGTGGGGGTAGTTTTAGCCTGGGCAGTCAAACTCACGCGCTTTTTTTAACAATTTATTAGGAATGCTTATTTTATTGTGCCTGCTCAGGTGTCACTTGTCAGGTAAGCAAGGGGGCAGGTGTGCAGGTGGGCTTCTTAGGCAGAGACGCTCCAGGGGCAGAGGTGCTTCAGGTGCAAAGGGGAATTTGAATTTACATTCTCCCGGAGTCCCCTGCACCTGAAGCACACCAGCTCAATAGCCCTGTTGTTCTGGGTCTACTTTAATCGTGGCATCCTCTGCTGTGTCAGATAGATGCAGGGTGTCTGCATCCGAGTCGAAGTCGGTGGGGACTTTGCGGAGATCTTCGACGCGCGAGCTCAAAGTTGTCGGATCGATGCGGTTAAGATCTTCTAGCACCTCGCTTGCGGATTGGTAGCGATCGCTCCCATGATATTCGACCATTTTGGCCAAAATTGCGGCTAATTCATCCCCAACGTTCGCCAGATGCCTCCATACTAGATTGTCTGTTTTCTGGTCGCGCTCTTCGATCAAATGCTGGGGCGAAATTCCCGTCAGTGCCTGAATCCCAATCATTCCTAGGGCGTAGATGTCGCTGTTGGGGCGCGGACGACCGTGAAATTGTTCTGGCGGCGCATACCCTCGCGTCCCGATGGCAATCGTTTGGTCTTCGGTTTCCTGCATCTGCTTAACTGCCCCAAAGTCTATCAAAACCAATAACCCATCTTGTTTGCTTCTGATGATGTTGCTCGGTTTAATATCGCGGTGAATCACGTGGTGCTTGTGTATAAAAGCCAGCGCTTGCAACACGTCTTTAAGTATTTCCACTACCTGCACTTCCGACATCCGCATGTCGGCTTTCAGTTCTTCGCTCAGCGGTTCTCCCTCGATATACTGTTCAACCAAGTAAAATTGTTGGTTTTCTTCAAAATAAGCCAGGAGTTGGGGAATTTGGCTGTGTTGCCCCAAGGCTTCCAAAATTTTCGCTTCTGTCTCGAACAAGCGCCGCGCCACGGTCAAAAATTTAGCATCCTGCCTTGCGGGCATTAAATATTTAACCACGCAGGTGGGGTGTCCGGGTCGCTTGGTATCTTCTGCCAAAAAGGTTTGACCGAACCCGCCCTGACCGAGTACGCGGGTGATTTTATAGCGCCCATCTAGGGAGAGGGTGGCGAGGGATGGCGGCGGAGGGCTAACCCAGGAGGAAGCGCCATCCTCTGAGGTTGCCATTGTGCGTGTTTTTTCTTCTGACCAGTTCTCGGTTGCTAATGTTTTGGTTCCTTCTTTGAGCAGGGTCGTCAATTGCTCGATAGTTAGTTCTTGTTGCTGCGCCAGTTCGGACACTTTTTCTTGCTGCTGCTGCATCTGGTAAGCGATGGTGACGATCGCAGCGCCTCCGGTGGCGATCGCTGCCAATGCTGGAGGCACCAGCGGTATCCAAACCCCCGCAATTAACAATCCATAACAAACTAGAGTCAAGCTGCCCAAGGTGGCTGCCATCGCCAATCCCAGGCGCAGGGGATGACGCAGCTTCCAAGCCACGAATCCACCCACTAACGAGAAGCCCCACACCCACAGCGCTTCTCCCCACCAATCCCAATACCCCAATAAAGGTCTTTTGTCAAGTACGGCGCTCAGCATTTGACTAACGATCTGGGCGTGGACGACGACTCCAGGCATTTTCCGCGACCCCCTTCGCAGGGCGTTATAGGGGGTATTGAAGGTATCTCGAACGCTGGGGGCGGTGGTGCCGATCAGTACGATGCGATCGCGCACCCATTCCGGTTTGATTTGATTGTCCAAGATTTGGCCCAGGGTGACTTGCCGCGCTACATATGAGGTTGAACGGTAATTGAGCAGAATTTGATAACCCCGCGCATCAATTCCCTGATAACTGCCGGAATTGGACGTTATGGGTCGAAAAACTTGATTTCCCAGCTTCAGGTATTCCCCTGGTTTCTGGTTTATTGGAAGTATTCCCTCTTTTTCCAGATACTTCCTGGTTAACTGGAAGCTAAAAGAAAAGGGCGTCGGACACTTGCTTTCTCCTGGTTGGGCGAACAACAACGCCCTGCGAACCAATCCATCAGGATCTAACACCAAATCGCTAAAGCTGATTTGTTCGGGTTTTACCGTTGACGGCGGGGCGACTCCGGGATCGCTGGCATCAGAAAGCTTGCAAATTGCGATTAGGCGATCGCTAGTAGCGAACACGCTCTTTAAGCTCTGATGTCCCGGTTCCATCGGCAAATCGCGATAAATATCCAGCCCGATGACGCGGGGTTGATATTGCTGGAGTTTTTCTAATAAAGTTGCCAGGGTAGCGTCGGGTAGGGGGAAGCGCCCCACTCTTTGGATATCTTGTTCCGTCACCTCAACGACTAAAAGGCGAGGATCTGGTGCTTCTGGTGGGCGGTTTCGCAGCAGGTGGTCGTATGCCCACAATTCCATCGGTTGCAGCACTCCCATCTGCCGCAGTCCTAGCAATATGCCCGTTACTCCCGCACTCGCCAACAGTACTGATACTGGGACGCGAACTACCGCCCCAGCGAACCCGTCGGCACGCCAGCGAGATAACCAATTACGAAAGTTGAGGGAGAATTTAGCTAGCACGACTGCTTTATACAGAATTTGCTAATGCCCTTCAGGACAGTTTGAGCGCCACCCACTGCAACGATACTTGCTTGCACGCCGCCGATCGAGACAAGTGACTTGAGCAGTTTAGTTGCGTTTGCAGCACCCATTGGCATTATCGCTTACGGTTATAGGTCATGGGAATTGCAGATTGCAGATTTTAGATTTTAGATTTTAGATTTTAGATTTTAGATTTTAGATTTAGGTTTTTTGCGTCATATCATGTCCGTTGAATTGCCCGTAATAAAAAAACCTCACCCAGTTGTTGCGTAGGGAACATTATAGATATCTCGGACAAATAGATAACGTTAATCCTGCCGTGCCGCAGCTTTTGATCGTGGGTAATCGACCGGACATGATATCAGTTGGGGCGGATTTATCAAAAATATTTGTGGGAATTGTAGGGGGGGCTTAACCAGATATTTCCACTTGGCATAAATTGATTGGTAAAACCCGCCCTTACTTCAAATTCAATGCCAAATCCAAAATCTAAAATCTAAAATCTAAAATTAGCATCACCCATTTGGGTGAAAATAGTCATAGATTTGCTGGGCTAAGTGGGGGCCAATTCCCGGCGCGCCAGTCAGTTGTTCTCTTGTGGCTTCCCGGATATAATCAATCGAGCGAAAATGTGCCAACAGTTGCTTTTGCCGCTGGAAGCCGAGTCCGGGAATTTCATCTAAACGCGATCGCGAAAATTTATCGCTGCGCTGTTGTCTGTGGAAACTAACGGCAAATCTGTGGGCTTCATCCCGCAAACGCCGCAGTAGTTGCACACCTGGTTGTTCGGCATCGGTTGCGAGTGGAAACGATTCTCCTGGCAAGAAAATCTCTTCCCGCTGTTTGGCTAAACTTACCACGCGCAAATCTTCTAGCAAGTTCATTTCTTGCAAAACTGCCACCACTGCCGATAGCTGACCTTTTCCCCCATCTATCATTACCAGATCGGGCCAATCTGGATTACCTGCGCGCTGCAATTTCGCATCTTCAGCATACTTGCGGAAGCGGCGGCGGATGACTTCTGCTAAAGAGGCAAAGTCATCTGAGTGACCAGTTGTAATGTCAGGATTCTTAATTTTATAGTGCCGATAGTGCTGTTTTGCAGGTAAGCCGTCGATAAATACCACCTGAGAGCCTACGGCATTCGACCCTTGGATATGGGAAATATCGTACCCTTCTATGCGGCGCGGCAATTCGGGTAAGTCGAGTATATCGGCTAAATCTTGCGTTGCTTGCTGGTTGCGATCGCTTAATTTCTGCATCCCTTGCAGTTCGTAGGCGGCATTTCGCTCTACCATTTCAATCAATTCTGCTTTAGTTTGCCGCTGCGGTGCCACAATGCTAACTTTGCGCCCTCGACGCCCGCTTAAAAACTCGGCTAACATCTCCCCATCCGGCAACTCGTGCTGCACCAAAATCTCTGCTGGAATTTCCACCGCCTCGGCGTTTTGGTAATGTTCTTCTAGCACCCGCTGTAAAATCGCCCCCGCTTCTGCACCGTTTTGATCTGTCTCATCCCCGCCTCCCGACAACAGGGGAGACTCAGCGATAAATCCCAAGCGCCCTACCAGGCGTCCGGCGCGAATTTGGAACAGTTGGATGCAGGCATGTTTGTCATCGGCGGCTAGCGCGATCGCATCTTGCGATACTGTATCCTTTGGCAAGGATACTTTTTGATCCGCACTCAGGGATTTTAAGCCGCTAATTTGGTCGCGGATTCTCGCTGCTGCTTCAAAGTTGAGCGCTGCTGCAAGTTGTTCCATATTCCCACTGAGTATATCGATCAATTCCTGGGTGCGACCTTGGAACACCATCGCCACTTTTTGCACGATTTTGCGGTATTCTTCTTTTGAGATTAACTGTTGGCAAACACCCGGACATCGCCCCAGGTCGTAATTGAGGCAGGGTCGGTCTTTAAATAAAGGTTGCGGTCGCTGTCTGAGGGGGAAAATACGCTTGACTAGATGTAAAGTATTTCTTAACAGGCCAACATCGACATAAGGTCCGTAATACTTATCTTTTTCTTTTGCCAAACGCCGATTGCGGGTGATGAAAATACGGGGATAATCTTCTGACCAAGTAATTAACAGGTAGGGATATTTCTTATCATCCTTAAGTAGTACGTTAAAATACGGCTGGTGTTGCTTGACTAAATTAGCTTCTAGTGCTAAAGCTTCCGCTTCGGTATCGGTGACGATGAATTCAATTTCTGTCACCTGGCGAACCATCATATCGATGCGGGGACTACGTTCGGGGGCATCGCGGAAGTAAGAACGGACGCGCGATCGCAGTTTTTTCGATTTGCCGATGTACAGAATGCGATCGCTCTCATCTTTCATAAAATATACACCCGGTTCG
>DNGG01000568.1:15231-21863 GCA_003486675.1 Cyanobacteria bacterium UBA11372 | reverse complement strand
ACATCGGAATTCTATCATAACCAGAATAGGTGATTTTGCTTTTTCCGGTTTATGCAGGCTGACTTAATCTCTATTAATTGCCTTAACTCGGCTGCACCTGCCCAATAACCTGCCCAATAAGGAACCGCCCGAACAGTAGTCCGGGCGGAGTGTGGTGTGAGGAGTGAACGGAAACATGCGTCTCCGCTATCTCTATTCTATGCGACAGTAAAAGATTTGAGAGTGGTTACCCGACCCTGGTTAGCGAAATTTTCTCAATTGACAGAACTAGGGGCTAGGGGCTAGGGGCTAGGGAGAAGGGGAAAGAGAAAAGGCTAGTAAGAAGAATTTTTGATTTAACTTTAGATGCAAGCTATTTCTTCCCTAGTACCTAACCCCTAATCCCTAACCCCTATCTTCTTACTTGCCCATGCCCAATTGCTGAGCTTTTTGATAAACTTTGCCTTCGGTCAACAGCGAAGGAGCAATTACCACTTCAACTTGCTGCATTTCCTTGAGATCCTTAGCGCCTAGAGTACCCATGCTCGTTTTTAAGGCTCCCAGGAAATTGTGAGTGCCATCGTCGAGTTGGGCGGGACCGCGCAGAATTTGCTCTAAAGTACCCGTCTTGCCGACGCGAATGCGTGTACCGCGCGGCAGCACTGGGCTGGGGGTTGCCATCCCCCAGTGATAGCCCCGTCCGGGAGCTTCTTGCGCCCTGGCAAAAGGAGAGCCAATCATCACGCCATCGGCACCGCAGGCGATGCACTTGCAGATATCGCCGCCAGTGACTAAACCGCCATCGGCAATCACTGGAACGTATTTGCCGGTTTCTTTGAAATAATCATCCCGCGCGGCGGCACAGTCGGCGACAGCAGTGACTTGGGGGACGCCTACGCCCAAAACACCTCTAGAAGTACAAGCCGCACCAGGGCCAATCCCGACCAGCACCCCGGCGGCTCCAGTTTTCATTAGGTTCAAAGCGACTTCGTAGGTGACGCAATTGCCTAAAATCACCGGCATAGGCATTTCGGTGCAAAACTGAGCCAGATCCAAAGGCGTTACCGACTCAGGGGATAGGTGAGCGGTCGATACTACAGTTGCCTGGACAAAAAATAAATCTGCACCAGCTTTCGCCACGACCGAACCATACTTAGTCGCCCCGACGGGAGTGGCGCTGACCGCAGCAATACCCCCTTGACTTTTAATTTCTTTTATGCGTTGCTCGATTAGTTCCAGCTTGATTGGCTCGGCATAGAGTTCTTGCATCAAGGGTACAAACTCTGTCGGCCCAACCGAAGCAATTTTATCCAAAATCGGTTCGGGGTCGGCATAACGAGTTTGGATGCCCTCTAAATTGAGGACGCCCAACGCCCCTAACTGAGATAGTCGGACTGCCATGCGGACATCCACCACCCCGTCCATAGCACTGGCAATAATTGGAATCTCCCGCTCGATGCCACCAATGCGCCAGCGAGTATCTGCCAAACTGGGATCTAGCGTCCTAGTCCCTGGGACTAACGCAATTTCGTCGATACCATAGGCTCGGCGAGCCGTCTTCCCTCGCCCAATTTCAATGTCCACGCTCGTACTCGTTCCCAAGACTGACTGTTTAAGCTAGGGTATCAAATTGCGGGCGGGATTGGTTTAGATTGGGATTAAGGTATGGGTGCGATCGCAATCCCAGAAACCTAATCGCGCCCTCCCTACTCGATGGGAAGCACGATCGCAAACTCTGTCCCTTGTCCTAGCACCGATTCACAAGTCAAACTGCCCCCGTGAGTCTCCTGCACAATTTGACGGCTAATCGATAATCCCAAACCCGTACCTTTCCCCAGGGATTTGGTGGTAAACAAATGGTCAAAGATGCGAGCTTTTACTTCCTCTGACATCCCCAAACCATTATCCCGAATTTTAATTGCCACCTGTTGACCATCAGCAGTCACTTCAGTTTTGATGGTAATTTGATTCGGAAGAGCCTGAACTTCAGCAAAACTGCGCCCCGAATTCGATTCTTCTAACGCATCGATGGCATTTGCCAGGATATTCATAAATACTTGATTCAGTTGTCCCGGATAGCATTTGATCGGAGGAATGTTGCCATAGTCTTTAATTATCTGAATTTCTGGGCGCGAGTCGTTGGCTTTGAGACGATGGCGTAAAATCATCAGCGTGCAATCGATGCCCTCGTGGAGATTGACCGCTACCTTGGAACTGCTGTCAGCGCGGGAAAAAGTGCGGAGCGAGGTGCTGATGTTGCGGATGCGATCGCACCCCACTTTCATCGATGACAGCATTTTGGGTAAATCTTCCAACACATATTCTAGCTCAATTTCTTCAGCTTTTTTCTCTATTTCTTCACCCGGATTGGGAAATTTTTCCTGGTATAGTTGCAGGTATTCTGTGATGTCTGATACGGCTGCGATCGCTTCATCAATATTCCCATAAATAAACCCAACCGGGTTATTTATTTCGTGCGCCACCCCTGCGACTAAATTACCCAATGCAGACATTTTTTCGCTTTGAATCAATTGCAGTTGGGTTTGTTGTAATTCTTGCAGGGATTTTTCTAGTTGCTGGGCGTAATTTTGGGATTGTTGGTAAAGTTGTTGCGATGTTTGATAAAGACGGGCATTTTCCAGAGAAATGGCAGCTTGAGCGCAAAGAAGGTTGAGGATTTCGATGCGCGAGCTGGTAAATGACCCCTGGATTAAATTATTTTCCAGGTACAGAATCCCAATCAATTTGCCTTGATTGAGAATCGGGCTACACAACAAACTTTTGGGTTGGTGTTTGTACATGTAGGGGTCAGCTACCCAATTAGTTTTAGCGGTTGCGTCCTGAATTACCAAGGTTTCCAATGTACGTTTGACATAGTTAATCGCGCTCTGGGGAATTTCTAGGCTTTCTTCGATGGGTTGCGATTGCAGTACAGTTAGTTTAGCAGCAGTTTCAGTTTCATTTAGTTGTGCGATCGCTTCTATCACCCAATTGTCTCCTTGGGGTAAAACCAGCACGCATTTCTGCGCTCCGGCGTTTTCCAGCACCACTTGCATCAAAGTCGAGATCAACTTATCAAGTTGAATTTCGCTAGATAGGGTTTGAGAAGCTTTGATAACGCTTGCCAAGTCTAACTCAGCTAAAATCTTGCTGCTGCTAGAAACAAGAGTTATCTCTGTACTATGAACGGATAGGGTAGCCAGTGTGTCGTTTCCATAAGAGCGAGTTGTTTCCCGCTGGAGGATGGGGGCGAGTAATTCGGGATAGCGTTTTTCTAATTCCTCAACTTTTGCCTTGGCTCCCCAACGCGCATAAGCATAGTAGGCTTCAGTTAAATAAATTTGAGCGATTTTTTCTTTATCCGACTCTAGGTAGAACTTGGCAGTCAGTTCGTTAGCAAGAGCTTCTTCTTGGATGTATTCGTTTTCTTTAGCTAAGGCTATAGCTTGGTTATAACTGTTGATCGCCTCAATTTTTTTAGTAAGCAACCGATAACGCTCTGCTTCCACTAAATAAAATTTATGCATGAAGTTAGCTGGGGCATGATGCGCCCACAATTTCATTTTTTCCTGGTTAGCAGCTACTTTTTTCCAGGTTTTTTCTTGTTTGTCTTGTGTCAAATCGCGATAGGCTGCCAGCCCCGTCAGCGAATCATAAAAATGGAATTGAGGAATAACTATCTGTCCCATTCCACCGTTTAAGTACTCTTCTACTTTGGCAGCATTTTCCATCGCTTGAGGATAGTTACCTAGTAAATAACAGAGCTGAAGTTTACCAAAATACAAGTATAAAATTGCACAGGTATCATTGGCTTCAAAATGCAGCGACAGCATTTTTTCCTCATCATAAGCTTCACCGATGAGACGACATGGATTTTCCGCATATCCCAGCAAATTTAAAACTATTTGCCGATAGATCTCGTTGCGGTAAAATATCCTTTCTTGCTTGATTTGCCAGAGGGCATTGCTGTATGTTGTCAACTCCTGTTGAAGTTCTGTTAGTTCCCGACCCATGAAATAGGCAGCGTAGCAGTAAGTATTCAAAGAAAGTGCTGCAAATTCAAAATCTCCCGTTTCCAATCCTACAGAGTAAGCTTCTAGAAGCGGCTTTAATGTTTCCCTGATATGCTCCTTCCAATTTCTGACTAGGCAATTAAATGTTTGGATGACTTTAGCTGTGACTGCTTTGGTATGAAACTTAGCCAACAGATTTTCAGCCAGCTTGCCAAATTGATACCCAGACTCGATGTCTTTCACTACTCCGCAGAGAATTAACCCGTAGACGACATAGGCAAAGGCAGATAAGGGGGCATTGCCATATGTAACAGATAAGTTGATCTGTTTAAAGATAATCAGCGGGAACAATTCGGGAACGGCTTGATAGACCATAGTTGTGGCGCTGGCTAGAATACCCATAGCTGCCAATGAGCATGGGTCTGTCATTTCTGGCAAGTGAATTAAGTCCTCAATTTTCCCCCTACTAGCCAGGTTAGAAATTGTTTTTTCCAGTTCCATCTGAATATCGGATTCACTGGGATTTTCCGGAAAATCTATTTCCAACAATTTCAAAAATGTTATTGTAGTATTAACTGCTTCTATTGCTTGATTCTGTGCGCCATAAGCTTGGATTTTGGCATGATAAATTTTCACTTTTTCCACAGATGTTTTAGCTTGCTGCAACACAACTTGTGCCAGTTGCTCCATCCGTTCAAAGTCAAGAGCCAGATAGGCAGCTTCTGCTGCTTCCTCATACAAATTTAGGGTTAATTGATAATTTGTTTGCCAACAGTCTGCTGCTAAAATCGATATCCCCATAGTAAAATATCCCACAGCAGCGGCATAGGCTGTAGAATTCCTGGCTTTACGTCCAGCTATGAGATTTAACCGAGCCAGTTCATCCCGCTCTGTTTGCAGCGCAATTAACTCGACCCCTATATTTAACTGGTTGACAATTGCAAAAATTTTCTCTTCCCGTTCTGCTTCAGGAGTGTTATTTAATAGCTGTTGACCAATTTTTAAATGAGTTGATTGTTTCTGGTTTTCCGGAATTAAAGAGTAAGCTGCTTGCTGAACTCGGTCATGCAAAAATTTATAACTGGGTAATTGGTAATTGGTAATTGGTAATTGGGGTGCTTCTTGTTTATCGCTATAGTCTTGAAAAAATTTGTAAATTTCATTTTGAGGTATAATTAACCCTTCTTGCAAGGCTTTCCACAAGTCTGCTGCCGTCTCGGCTGGGGATTTTTCTTGTACAATTGCCAGGGTTTTCAGGTCAAATTGGTTGCCAATGCAGGCAGCTAGCTTTAATACAGCCTGAGTTGATGCTGGCAACTTCTGTAACTGAAGCGCCATAAATTCCACCACATCATCTGTTAGCGCTATGGTCTTGACTTGAGCAATATCGGACTGCCAATAACCGGCCTCAAAGTTAAAAACAATCAATCCATTTTCATATAAAGCTTTAAGGAATTGATTGGCAAAGAAGGGATTGCCTGTGGTTTTTTGATGAATTAGTTGACTGAGAGTTAATGCCAGGTTTAGGGGACAATTAAGAGTATCAGCAATCAGATGGTTTAAATCGGACTGCTTGAGGGGAGCTAGGTTAATGGTATTAACGGTTGCCAGGGTTTTCCTAATCTCTTCCAAAGCCAATATCAGTGGATGGGCAGGAGAAACTTCGTTATCTCGATAGGCACCAATGAGTAACAGATAGCAGCTATCCGTTTCGCTCATTAATAATTGCATTAACTTTAAAGAAGCCGAGTCTGCCCATTGCAAGTCATCGAGAAATATTACCAGAGGATGTTCTTTTGTAGTGAAGACCTGGATAAATTTTTCAAACAGTAAGTTAAAGCGATTTTGGGCAGCGCTCCCAGACAGTTCTGGGACTGGGGGTTGTTTGCCAATAATTGTTTCTAGTTCGGGAATGACATCAATTATGACTTTACAGTTCTCTCCTAAAGCTGAGATAATTTTGGTTCTCCACCGTTCAATTTGAGCATCGCTTTCACTTAGCAGTTGCTCCATTAAATCTCGGAAAGCTTGCACGAATGCTGAGAAGGGAATGTTGCGCTGGAATTGGTCAAATTTACCTTTGACGAAGTAACCCCGCTGGCGCACGATGGGTTTGTGGACTTCATTGACAACGGCGGTTTTGCCAATACCGGAAAAACCTGCTACTAACATCATTTCGGTTTTTCCCTGGGCTACTCTGTCAAATGCGGCGAGTAATGTTTCTACTTCCTTGTGGCGACCGTAGAGTTTTTCGGGTATGATGAAGCGGTCTGATATATCCCTTTTTCCTAACTCAAATATAGAAATATTTCCCAAGCTATTCAACTGATGCAAGCAGGTTTCTAGGTCGTGTTTTAATCCCAAGGCACTTTGATAGCGGTCTTCGGCATTTTTTGCCATCAGTTTGCCGATAATATCAGACAAGATGGGAGGAATACTGGGGTTAAGACTGTGGACTGAATCAGGTTGCTTTGCCAGGTGACAGTAAACCAATTCCATCGCGTCGGTGCCAGAACAGGGTAACTGTTTGGTGAGGAGTTCGTAGAAGGTAATGCCTAAAGAATAGAAGTCGGTGCGGTAGTCAATTCCCCGGTTCATTCGCCCGGTTTGTTCGGGAGATAAGTAGGGAAGAGTGCCTTC
>DNGG01000568.1:8072-15084 GCA_003486675.1 Cyanobacteria bacterium UBA11372 | reverse complement strand
GTGCGGTAGTCAATTCCCCGGTTCATTCGCCCGGTTTGTTCGGGAGATAAGTAGGGAAGAGTGCCTTCAAGGACGTTAGGATTAATCAGAACTTGCGCTTCTCTGGGAAGTAGGGAAGCGATGCTGAAGTCAATGAGTTTTACTTCAAGGGTAGTGGGGTTAATTAGGATGTTGGCGGGTTTGATGTCTTTGTGAATGACCCGATGGCGATACAATCCTTCTAAAGTTGAGACAATTTGAATTGCGATCGCCAGAAATTCTGCCAGACTAAGGTTATGGGAGGCGGTGTATTGTTTGAGCGAAACACCGCCTATATCTTCCATAACCAGGGCATAACCATTGCGGAAGTTTTCTAGACTGTATGTTTTGATGATGCCGGGAATGTCTAGGTTTTTGGCGATGCTGTATTGGTTACGAAATTGCACCAGTTCATGGAAGCTAGGATACTCACTCCGCAAGAGTTTGATGACGACAGGTGTTTGGTCTTGAATTCGCTGTCCTCGATAAACCAGGGTTTTGGTGCTGTCGTAGATTAGGTTAATAATGCGATAACCTGGGAGTGCGATCGCGCTGGAATTATACATAAGAATTCTGGGGGACTGGTTAATCTCGTAACCCTGACAATCTATAATTCCTTTAAACTAACACAATCTCACAGACCAGTCCCCACCTGACTCATACCTAGTTCCATTTGTTACCGCCATTTACTGGTAACGCAAGTTGCTAGTTATAAGCTTTTGCGACGATCGTAGGTAATTGGTAATTGGTAATTGGATTAAAATGGTTGTGGACTCGTTACAATTACCGATTACCCATTACCCATTATCCATTACCAGTTTTGACCGATGTAACTAGCAACTTGGGTTGGTAGTCGAACTGCTAGCGGTTGCTCAACTTTATGCCTTTTTGCATAGGCTAGAAGCTCGTCCATAGATTCTGCGTAGGCTTCAAACAACTCATCAACCAATGCACAATAAGTTTGAAGCTGCTCATCTGTGAGTTCTATTTCTGCCAGAAATTCCATAACATTACCCTTGTTTAGATTGTGGTTATTCTCCTCAGTTACATGATTGTTCCCGAAGTATCGATATTGTTTTTTTGTGCTTCGTTCTAGTTCCTTAATCACTTTTTCCGTCATTGTAAAAAAAACATTTGCAGTGACTTCTGAAACTTGCACCCCTATCAATTTTTGCAGCGGATCTGATATCAAAATACATCGCTCAATTTTAGGACAGACTTGCCGAGTTTTCTTGGTTTCTTCGCCCCACAGAAATCTCAAAGTATCGGTAAAATTAAGCGATTGGTTTAGCTCCAGTTTTTGAATGTCTTCCAGCAGCCAACGCCAATGATATTCTTCTTCATAAGTGTGTATATTGATAAATTCCTGGATTTTGTTAGTGGTTGGCTCTTCTCTAAACCCATATTTACACAAATCTGAAAAACCCATAACTAAAGGAGCAAGGCAGGGAGCAAAAGCCAGCCTTTGTCTGGGATCTATGCTTTGGTCTTGCAGATACTCAAATAATGGCAAAAGGGCAAATTCTTGTTTTCTTTTTTCAATCAATGCCAAGACTTGTTTCATTTTTTTATCTCCGATGCTATTTTGTGTATGAACCTATTATAGTTTGGCAAATAGGTCTAATAGGATCTATTTAAACAATTTAAATATACATTGTCTTCAGTAATATTAAGTATTTTATAGTTATTTAATGGATAAGCGTAAGTATTACGATCCTTAAATATACGGAAGTAGGGCTGATGCAAAGCACGAAAGTTGTACGATTTGGGTTATGCTTGAGTTTTCAAGGGATAGCACGATTGTTAGATCAACTGACCGTGCGATCGCTCTCGCTAGCCCTTGGCATATCGCTTCTGTATTCGTTATTAACTGAAACATAAATTCACATAAATGTATCATAAATCCATATCTCAATCTCTAGAAGCGGCGGGTGTGAAGTTCATCCGCGTCCTCTGGTGCGATAATGCCAATATTATTCGCGGCAAAGCTATTCACATCGGCGCTTTATCCCATCATTTTGAACAGGGGGTAGGAATCTCAGCGGCACAGCAGGCGATTCCGGTGATGTATGATGCCCCTGTGGTTGAAACTGGCCTCGGCCCAGTTGGCGAGGTAAGATTAATCCCTGACTGGTCTACGCTTAATGTATTGCCTTATGCACCCAGTCATGCCCGCGTTATGGGGAATATGGTTAACGAAGGCATTCCTTGGTCTTTTTGTCCGCGTTATTTTTTGCAGCGGATGGTGAGTGATGCTTCTAGTCTTGGTTTGGAAGTAATGGCGGCATTTGAAAATGAATTCTACCTGCTGCGGAAAACTGCTGATGGCATGGGAGTAGAACCCGCCGATAATACTGTTTTTGCTTCTACTTTGGCGATGGATTCGACTTTAGAAATCATCGATCAAATTGCCCTTGCATTGGTTGCTCAAGGAATGCCCGTTGAGCAATATTATCCCGAATCAGGCCCCGGTCAGCATGAAATTTCGATTCGCTATACCCAGGCAATGTCAGCTGCCGACCAACAAATTGCTTTCCGCGAAACTGTGCGCGCGATCGCATTGCGCCACGGGTTAAAATCTTCTTTCTTACCTAAAATATTTGCCGATAAAGCTGGCAGTGGATGCCACCTACATTTAAGTCTCTGGCAAGATGGCAAAAATATCGTTGCCGATCAATCAAAAGTTGGGGGTCTTTCTCAAATAGCGCAAGCTTTTATTGCCGGAATTCTGCACCATTTACCAGCTTTGATGGCGCTGACTACTCCCTGCACTAATTCTTATCGTCGCATCCGCCCGCATTTTTGGAGCGGTGCGTTTCGCTGTTGGGGAATAGATAATCGCGAAGCAGCCGTGCGAGTACCAACCGATCCAAGTGTTAAAAGTCCGACTAATTTTGAGTTTAAAACTGTTGATGCTTCAGCGAATCCTTATTTAGCTTTAGGTGCGGCGATCGCGGCGGGAATCGATGGAGTTAAAACTAATCTTAAGTTGGGCGATCCGGTGGCGGTAGACCCCGGTTATTTGTCAGAATCAGAACGCAATTTGCGGGGGATCGATTTGTTGCCGACTAATTTGGGGGATGCGATCGCTCACTTAATCCGCGATGATATCCTCCTCTCTGCCTTGGGTACAGATTTGGCAAATGCTTATCTGGCAGTGCGAAAAACCGAATGGGAAGCGATGAAAAATATGGAATTAGAAGACGAGGTAAAGCTTTTACTAGAACGCTACTAATCGCTACTGCCAAACTTAAAAAATCTGAAATATCAAATCTAAAATCTCAAATTTTTTATGGATCTTTCCCACATTCCAGCAATTGACCAACACGCCCATAACTTGCTCAAACCAGAAGCGTTTGACCGTTACCCCTATGCGGCTGCTTTTACTGAAGGGTATGATGGCGATATTGTCAACTATCATGCCCGTTATACTTTGTGCTATCGCAGGAGTTTAAGGGAAATTGCCGCGCTTTTGGAGTGCGAACCAACAGAAGAATCTATCCTTTCTCGACGCCGGGAATTGGGGATAGATCGACTAACGCAAATCTGTTTCAATGCAGCCAACATAGAAACTATTCTTTTAGACGATGGTTTTGTTTCAGATGACATTTTGCCTGGGGAATGGCATCAAAAATTTGTGCCTGTCCACAGGGTACTTCGTCTCGAATGGCTGGCAGAAAATATTATTAGTCAGGTCGATCATTTTGAGGCTTTTATAGACCGTTTTCGTGCTGCAATTGATCCGCCTCCTTTGGGAGTTGTGGCTTTTAAGAGCATCGCCGCTTATCGCAGTGGTTTGGATATTCAGCCTATTTCTTATGAAATGGCTAAGTTCAGCTTTTACGATCTGAAACACTCTCACCACGAAAAACCGCTGCGCCTCGCTAACAAAGCTTTAATTGACTTTCTGATCTTGCAGGCATTGGAAATTGCAGCTAAACATAACTTACCCGTACAGTTTCATACGGGATTTGGCGATCCTGACCTGGATTTGCACAAAGCTAATCCTGTTTACTTGCGTACTTTATTGGAAGATAGTCGCTATCGAAATGCTAAGTTTGTCCTGCTTCATGCTGCCTATCCTTATATGCGGGAGGCGGGTTATTTAGCTTATGTTTATCCTCACGTTTATTTGGATTTTGGCTTGGCTGTGCCTTTTTTAAGCGTTGCTGGGATGCGTTCTGCGGTACAGATGTTGTTGGAGTTAACTCCTACTAGCAAGTTGATGTATTCTTCTGATGCTCACTTTATTCCGGAGTTGTATTATTTGGGGGCGAAATGGGGGCGTAAGATTTTAGGGGAGGTTTTGGAGGAATCTATCGAAGATTCTGATATAAATGTAGGTGAAGCGGATGCGATCGCGCGCGCTATTCTGAGGGAAAATGCCTGCAATCTTTACGGCTTACTCGCTTAGCTTTAGAAGTATACTGAGTTAATGAACCGCTCCAGATGCACGAACCGGGGTGAAAAGAGAAGAGGAGATAGGTAATATAACTTTGCTAAGAAATTTATTTCTTGATTGCGGGGGTAAAACGTGTTAAAGAATATAGTGTTGTTGATGCTTAGTAATCTGTGCTATGTCGATTCAAGTTTACGGAATACCGAATTGCGGAACCTGCAAAAAAGCTTTCAAGTGGCTGGAAGATAATGGTGTTGAGTATGAGTTTATTAACACGAAAGAACATCCGCCAACTCGCGAGAGGATCGAAAATTGGGTAGCGTCTTTGGGTTCAAAGCCGATGCGAAATACTTCGGGTCAATCTTACCGGGCTTTGGGCGATTTGAAGGCGAATTGGACGGATGAAGAATGGATTGAGGCGTTTGCTAAAGATGCGATGCTACTCAAGCGTCCTCTTTTTGTTAAGGATGGACTTGCGGTGCTGGTAGGTTTTCGAGATAAAGAGGAGAAGTTGCGAGAAAAGTTGGGGCTTGCGGTATAATACCCTTGGCTTTTTTGACTGCGATCGCGAGCGATCGCTCGTGATGCGCTTAATATAAAACATTTGATTTCAATATTGTCAGGGATATCTTACTTCTGCACCACCTATGAATTCTAAAAATTTGGTCATTGCCGGTGTGTTGGGTGCGAGTCTGGTTGCTCATCCTACTGTTGCTCAAAGTCAAGAAATAGACCGCGAATTGTATCAACTCTGCACCCAATTTCCTCTCAACTCTCGCTGTGCAAATTTTAACATTCCAATTCCCCTAGATGCACGCCAGGGTGAGGGAGCTGTCTGCGGTTTCAACAATGGCAAGAAACGTCAATCTGGAAAATGCAAGATTGTTACGACTGAGCAAGGTTTTACTCTTTATATTGAGGAAGGCAAAGAACTCGATTTTTTGGATAATAAACGAGGAACCGCTGTGGTAAATCTTCCCCTCGAGCGGGTTTTTGCGATGAATTATCGACAATGGAACAGAATTCATCGATTCGAGCTGGGATTTTTAATTCAATCGGAACCGGAACGAGCCAACCGCACTAATTTTGTGGAAATTCTCAGCCATGAAAAGCTAGCCAAGTCTCTAACCAACCAGTTGAAGATGCCGCCAATTTCTCCGGAGATGCTATCGATGGCGAAAGTGCGCGGGGAGACTACTGAATCTGCTTTAGATCCATCTACTCTGGTAAAACAATTGTCAGAAAAAAAAGAATGCGTGCGCTGTAATTTGCAAGGCGCAAATCTGAGTTCAGCGGACTTGAAAGGTATCAATTTGGAAGGGGCAAATTTGGCAGGCGCTAATTTACAAGGCGCGAAGCTGGAGGGAGCTTATTTAGTCGGCGCCAACTTGGACAAGGCAAACCTGACGGAGGCGAATCTAAAAGGAGTAAATCTTGCTCTTGGTTCAATGCAAGAAGCTGTGTTGCAAAATGCAGATTTGAGCGCGGCGAATCTGCAAGGTGCTTCTTTGCTCAGAGCGAATCTGCAAGGTGCTAAGCTATCGGCTCCGACAATGTTGCAAAATGCCGATTTGTCAAATGCTAATCTGAAAAATGCCAATTTTGAAGGGGCGATGCTCGCATTTGCCAATCTGGAAGGCGCCGATCTTCAAGGTGCAGATTTGGGTGATACGTCGGTCAAGTTGTCGGGTATTCCTGGTAATTACTCCCGTGGCGAAATGGCGCTCGATGCCTTCGGTACTGCACTCTCGATTTTGACTGGAAATTTGGGTGGGATAGCTGCTTTTAATTCTAGAGAGCGTCCGGTTAAATTTGATACCAATCTCCAAGGTGCTAACCTTAAAAATGCCAATCTTACCGGAGTAGATCTGGAGGATGCTTCCTTGGTTGATGCCAATCTCAGCGGTGCTAACCTCACGAATGCCAAGCTGGAAGGTACGGATTTGACAGGTGCAAATCTGTGTGGGGCAACGATGCCAAACGGTTCGCGGGGCAATCAAGGATGCTAGTGCGATCGCCTGTTCAATCCTGAGAGCGAGCATCGTCTTTTTGTAAATTTATGAGACAATCATCCACACCGAGCTAAAAAATTCTGTATCGTAAAATACGGAATTAAAAATTTTTAGAGCGGTGTTGGCAACTCCTGCGCCGCGCAAGTTCGCTCCAAAGGATTGTGATTATGAAACTGCGATCGCATGTTCGCTCGAAGATGTCGTCATCTACCCCAGTCAGTGTAGGTAATGTGGGTGCGTGGGAAAGATTGTGCGATCGCACTACCCCACCTGCACCCAAGTTTGCTCCTTCAACCTGGGTTAAAGTTTTGCACCCCCCCACAGCCTACAGTTTTGACGAGGCTTGGCTGTTATGTGAATACTCCGAAAATCAATGGTTAGCTTGGATACCTGATTACGGGGAAATTCTACTTAGCACCGACGAATTTTGCCAAATCAGTTAATAGTTATTGGTAATGGGTAATATGATGTCCGCCCAATTGCCCATCATAAAAAACCTCACCCAGTTGTTGCGTAGGGACACGGCATCAGAGATATCCCGGATACACAGATAACGTTGCTCGTGCCGTGTCCCGGCTTCTAA
>DNGG01000568.1:0-7846 GCA_003486675.1 Cyanobacteria bacterium UBA11372 | reverse complement strand
AATCTTAAGGACATGATATAATTTGATTCTTTGGCAGTAGTGGCAGGTTTAACTTGCATATCTCGTGGTTCCATAAAATGGTTGGTAAAACCCGCCCCTACTCTTAACTATTACCCATTACTTATTACCATTGCCATAAATTAGAAACTAACCGACTGCATAATCCAAAATCCCATTGCTACTCTTAGCCATCTTGTACCATCCACACAAGTATTGCCAGAATTAGATCAATTGGAGGCAAGGGGTAATCAGTTAGATCTATAGTCACAGTCCGATCTTGTAGTTTGAGAAATCGCCACTGCGTGCCGCTAGTAACGCTACCATAAATACATCGAATAGGCTGTTCGTTGGCTTCATTAAATCTTTGGGCGGCAACCATTTCAGCAATACACTGTCCAATCCCTAATTTAAGGTCAGCTTTTTTGGCCTCAACAATGACTACTGCTGGGGCTTCAATTTCTAATAATTCTGGGGAACGGCTAATTAAGAAATCGCAGACACCAGAAAGTCCAGCAGCTGGATCGACAGTAAAATCTTCACCTGAAAACAGACTAACTTGGCGCTGTAAAATTTTCCTAACCTCCAGTAAAACTGGACTGATAATCAGTTCAGAACGAGCTTTTTCACTGCCTGTAGCCACAGCGAGTGGTAGACTTTCTTCTAAAAATGCTGTCAGGGTAGCGCTGGGAGAAATCAAGTTAAGTTCAGGGATAAAAACCACGCCTTCAATCGTTTTCAAACCAAAAGCTTGTTTGACTTTTCTAATACTATTAAAATCACTGTAAGGCATAATTATCAATTCCTCTAATTAACCTTTAACTCCACTACCCGTTTCCGTCGGCACAATGTACCGCTGTACGATTAAAAACAACAGCAAAATCGGCGCAATAGAAATCACCGAACCAGCAGCAATCAAACGCCAATCTAAAACAAAAGTTCCGGACATAGTCGCCACTCCTAAAGGCAAAGTATAATACTCCGGACGGTCAACCACAATTAAAGGCCAAAGAAAATCGCTCCAAGAACCAATAAACACAAAAATCGCCAAAGTTACCAACGCCGGACGAATCGCCGGAAGCATAACAAACCACCAAATACCCAATTCAGAACAGCCATCCATCCTAGCAGCTTCCTCTAATTCCTTCGGCACTCCTTGAAACGCTTGTCGCAGTAAAAAAATCCCAAAAGCAGAAGCAATACCCGGAAAAATAATCCCCAGATAGCTATTTCTCAACCCCAGTTGCACCGTCAAAATATACAAAGGAATCATCACGATTTGGAACGGAATCATGATGGTAGAAACAATACTCGTAAAAATGAGATTTTTTCCTCCAAAATCCAACCTTGCCAGCGGATAAGCCGCCAAGGAACAGAATAGCAGATTTAAACCTACAGTCAGAAAGGCAACCAGAGTGCTGTTGAATAAATACGTGCCAAACGGATTAGTTTGCCAAACCTTGATAAAATTATCAAACGTCGGTTCGCTGGGTAAAAGTTGGGGCGGAAACTGGAAAATTTGTTCCGTAGGAGACTTGAAAGCAGTACTGATAAGCCAGAATAAAGGGAAGAGCATAACGAGTGCGATCGCTGCCAACAACCCATAAATTAAAATACTTTTAGATTTCATTTCGTTATGATTAAACCAGTTTCAGTACAGACACCATTTAACCGCCTATCCCATTCATCAACGGGTAATTCAGGCAAACAAGCAAAATCAAACACAATCCCAATCGTAAACTTAGATGACCACTCCGGCGAACTCAACAAGCGGTCATAGTATCCGCCACCGTAACCTAAGCGATATCCAAGGCGATCGCAAGCAACAGCCGGAACCAGAATTAAATCCACCTCCTCCGCCTCTAAAATCGGTGAATTCGCGTCAGGTTCAAAAATGCCATAAGCACCAGTTAACAGCAGTTCTCCGGCCTTCCAGCGATGCCAGACGAGAGATTTACCTTCGACACGCGGCAACCCCCATTGTTTAGGCTCTGCAAACAGGGAACTCAGATCCGGTTCTTGGCGAAAACTAGAATAAGCCAAAATAGTTTTTGCCTGGGTAAACAGCAGTGAAGATAGCAGATGAGAAGCAATGCGAGAGCTTTTTTCCCGCCACTCTTCCACAGACATAGCGCGCCGCGTTTTCAACAGCTTACTGCGTAATTGAACTTTATCCAATTGATGATTAACCAAATTCTCTCTTTTCTCTTCCTCTGCGTTCTCTGTGCCTGGAGCGGTTCATTATAAATAAATTAAAAACCCGTTCCCTTGCAGAAAACGGGTTTTTCAAACCAACAAACAGTCTCAAAATCAACTAGCGTGCTGACGATACCAATCAATAGTATTCTTCAGCCCTTCCTCAAAGCCAACTTGAGCCACAAAACCAAACTTTTCCTTTGCCCGTTCGGTATCCAAACAACGACGAGGTTGCCCGTTTGGTTTATCAGTTTCCCAGACAATTTCGCCCTCAAAACCCATCAAATTGCAGATAGTTTCCACCAAATCTTTGATGGTAATTTCATAACCCGTTCCCAAATTAACCGGGTCAGATTCATTGTAAAATTGGGTAGCCATCACAATACCCCGCGCCGCATCAGTCGAGTAAAGAAACTCACGGCTAGGACTGCCATCGCCCCACACAGGTAGATGCTTGTCTCCTCGCTGCTGTGCTTCGTAAACTTTGCGGATTAACGCCGGAATCACGTGAGAACTTCTGGGGTCAAAATTATCTTCTGGGCCGTATAAATTCACCGGCAAAAGGTAAACGCCGTTAAAACCGTACTGTAGCCGGTAAGATTCAAGTTGGACTAACAAGGCTTTTTTGGCAATGCCGTAGGGGGCATTAGTTTCTTCGGGATAGCCATTCCAGAGGTCATCTTCTTTGAACGGCACCGGAGTAAATTTGGGATAGGCGCAGATAGTGCCGACGCAGACAAATTTTTGCACACCTGCTTGATAGGCGGCGTGAATTAACTGAACGCCCATCATCAGGTTGTCGTAGAATAGTTCGGCTGGCTTTTCCCGGTTTAGACCAATACCACCCACATGAGCTGCTAGGTGGATAATGATATCCTGCTGATCGGCGGCGCGTTGGCAGGCTTCGAGACTTCGCAGGTCGAAATCGCGCGATCGCACCACCGTAATCTTGTTAGGATCGGCTCCTGACGAGAGCAATTCATTCACCACCTGGCGGCCTAAAAACCCAGCCCCACCAGTGACCAAAATCCGTTTATCTTTTAAGTCCAGTCCTGTCATTCTTTCGATCCTCGCCTGTTGGGGCTTTATTCTATTAAGGCATTGAGCTGCTTACTTCTTGACGGATGGTAGCAATATCCGGAATGAATTTCGCCCCATTCCCGTTTGGTAAAGTTAGCCCCAAAGCCTGTAAGTCTGCTTCTACCATTAAGGCAACTAATTCTGGAAATGTGACGCTAGGTTCCCAACCTAAGTTTTGCTTCGCCTTAGTCGGGTCGCCAATTAATAAATCTACTTCAGCTGGGCGCAGATAGCGCTCGTCAAACTCCACATAATCTTGCCAATTTAAATTGACATAACCAAAAGCCAGATCTAGAAACTCTGTAATCGAGTGAGTTTCCCCCGTAGCAATCACATAATCGTCTGCTTGGTCTTGCTGTAACATCAGCCACATTGCCCGGACGTAGTCTTTAGCATAGCCCCAATCCCGCTTGGCATCGAGATTGCCCATGTAAAGTTTTTTCTGCTTTCCTGCTACAATCCGCGCCAGCGCCCGCGTAATCTTGCGCGTTACGAAGGTTTCGCCCCGACGCGGCGATTCGTGGTTAAACAATATACCGTTACAGGCAAACAGCCCGTAAGACTCGCGATAATTTACAGTTTGCCAGTGACCGTAAACCTTAGCGCAAGCGTAGGGACTGCGGGGATAAAACGGCGTCGTTTCCTTCTGGGGAATCTCCTGTACCTTACCGAACATCTCAGAAGAACCCGCTTGATAGAACCGCACCTCAATACCCGTGCGATGTTGGTAGTCCCGAATCGCTTCTAGAAGGCGCAGCACCCCCATCCCCACCGTATCAGCCGTATATTCCGGCGAATCAAAACTAACGCGCACGTGGGATTGAGCGCCCAGATTATAAATTTCTACAGGTTTTACTTCTTCTAGAATGCGGCGCAGCGTCACCCCATCCGTCAAATCGCCGTAGTGCAGAAACAACCGCGCCGTCTCATCGTGAGAATCTACATAGATATGGTCGAGCCGATCGGTATTAAATGTAGAAGTCCGCCGGATAATACCGTGAACCTCATAACCTTTCTCCAGCAAAAACTCGCTTAAGTAAGAACCGTCTTGACCTGTAATTCCGGTGATCAGCGCTCGTTTCCGTTGTGTCATTTTTCTTATTCCTTTATAGTCTGTAGCTAAACGAGTAGGAGGCAGCTGCTCTGCTCGCGACTGACTGCCAAGCCGACAGTCACGAGTATGGGTGAGAACTGGGTTGCTCGCCTACGTAAAAACCCCGATGCAACCCCTGGGCAGTCCTTTAGTCCTTTCTTAAGTTAACCCATACTACCTAGAGAAATTATCAAGAAACGATGTATTCTTTGCAAAAACTTGGCATACCCAGTCAATTTGTCAATATGCCCCAGGGTAAATCACCAGCTTTTCTGGCATAGCTAGGGGTTAGGGGCTAGGGGCTAGGGGCTGGGGGAAGAAGGTCGTCGAATCAAGAGTTTAAGGAATTAAGAACATTTGTTACGGCTTGGCGGTTGCTGTATAACTCAAGGCAGGGATTGTGGGATCGATCCAACCGTTCCTACTCTAACCCAAGGCATAGAGGTGCGCCCAAGGGGCTGCATCGTCAAGAAAAGGGAAAAGGTGAAAGGGGTAAGGGGTAAGGGAAATGTGTTTGTTCATCCTTCCCCCTTTTCCCTTTTCCCCTTTTCCCCTTTTCCCCTATCCTTAGCTTGGTAGCCCTAGTAAGCACCGTTGTGATTCGAGAAAAAGACAACGCCGATGGTTTTGATAATTATCCACAAATCCAGCCAAAAATTGCGGAAATTCACATAGTAAACGTCGATTTTGACTCGGCGCTCGTAGGGAATATCATTCCGCCCAGAAACTTGCCACAATCCGGTAATTCCTGGCTTAATCGTCAGAACTTTATCCATGTGATTTCCGTACATGTAAAGCTCCTCTGGCACTAAAGGCCGAGGTCCGACAACGCTCATGTCTCCCTTTAAAACGTTCCAAAACTGGGGGAATTCGTCAAGGCTGGTCACGCGCAAAAATCTACCAATCCAGGTGATTCTAGGGTCGTGTTTGAGCTTGAAATTATCTGCAAATTCTTGCCGCAGTGCCTGGTCTGTTTCCATCATTTGCCGCAGAACTTCGTCGGCATTGACTATCATGGTTCTGAATTTAATACAACCAAAGCGCTTGTAATTTTTCCCCACCCGTTCCTGCAGGTAAAAAATTGGGCCGGGTGAACTAATCCGAATCAGTAAGGCTAAAAGCAGATAAAGCGGGGAAAATAAAATCATAACCGACAAGGAAAACACGATATCAAACAGTCGCTTGGCAAATGCCCCGTGCAGATCCAAACGAGGTAAAGCTGTTTTTCTGCCTTCAAGCAAGAGTGACTCTAAGCCACGTTGCCTGTTTGCCTGTAACAGCTTGCCGTTAGGGCTAGTCGCTGTCATTTTACTCCTTGCACTACTTCACACCACACACAGGAAAGATCATAGAGCCAATAGCCGCTTTCCCCCAAAAAGCAATTAAACGATAGGGCTGTTGCCCTTGCCTTGCTGCTATGATTTGGACTTTGAAGCTAACTCGTTTGTTTCAAGCGAGACTGAAACTTTTGCCGAACTTAGACAAAGAAACCGGGTTTCTAGGAAAAATCTTCGACAAAGGAAGGGGATATGGCAGCAAGAAACCCGGTTTCTAGCTCGCCCAAGCGTCAGTCTTGTTCTGATAACAGCTCTCTACAAAAGCGAGGTAACGTTGTTTAAAGATTGTAGGGGCAAATGAAGCGGCGTGCGATCGCGCCCATTGAGGCTTAAACTCCCCTCGATACCCCTCAAACGCCTCTACCGCTTCCACTAAAGCCGCTTCCGTCTGTGCCGAAAACAACAAACCCGTTGCCCCATCGGGGTGTTGCCGAATATCCCGCACCGTTTCTGTCGCTCCCCCAGCACCGTAAGCAATAACCGGCGTACCGCAAGCCTGCGCTTCTACCAAAGCAATGCCAAAATCCTCGCAGGCAGCATAGATAAAAGCTTTTGCCCCCGACATGTATTGCTCCACAACCCCATCTGGCTGCGCTCCCAGCACCCGCACGTTCGGTTTCGCCAATTGACGAATCATATCCAATTGTGGCCCAGTGCCAATTACTACCAACGGGCGTCCCATCTGATTAAACGCCTTGACAATTAAATCGACTTGCTTGTAACTCACCAAGCGAGAAACGGTGAGGTAAAAATCTTCTTTCTTCTCCTGAAAGGGAAATCGGTCGATATTTACTGGCGGGTATATCACCTCTGCTTGGCGACGGTAACAGCGCCAGATGCGAGCCGCCGTATGCTTGGAATTGGCGATAAAGTAATCCACCCGATTAGCCGTTAGTGCATCCCACTGACGCAGTCGATGCAGCAAATACCGCGTCAAAATGCCTTGGACGCCTCGACCCATTAAACTGCTGTTTAGGTAATCAAACGTCAAGTCCCAGGCAAAGCGCATCGGAGCGTGACAGTAACAAATATGCAACTGGTACGGAGTCGTCAGCACTCCTTTAGCGACTGTATGGGAAGACGAGAGAATGACATCATATTCGCGTAAATCCAACTGTTCGATCGCTAGGGGCAACAAGGGTAGGTATTTTTGCACGCCATTGCGGGCAAATGGAAAGTGTTGCAGAAACGTCGTGCCAATCTGACGCTGGAATAGGTAGCTTGAAGGGTTGGTAGATTCAAAGTCGATTAGGGCATAAACGTCTGCATCGATGTGATTTAAAATTTCCCTTACTACCAGTTCTGAACCGCCGGTAGCTTTGGGTGTCAACCACTCGTGGACAAGAGCATAGTTTCGCTGCACGGGTTTTCCACCAGTTTAGATTTTAGATTTTAGATTTTAGATTTATATCGATTAAAAAAGCTGGATAGAATTCTCCAGCCTGTAAAAATATGATAAAAAAATGGTAATTTTCAGCAGTTATATCATGTCCGCTTAATTACTTGCGATCAAAACTTCGACCCGTCGCCGCGTCAGCCCTAATTATCAGTGTTCAACCGGACATGATATTAGAGGTCAACTGCACAAAATAACTCTGCAACTGACCGCTAACAACTGACAGTATCAAAATATCCTGATCCCTTACGGAAGGCTTAGCCTGCTAAAAGGAAAATAGCAGGTTATTTTGCCTTCTATACTTCAGGGAGTTAGCAGGGGGATTTTGTTTACAAATCGCCTCTAGGGATTGGTGGTTTGAGCTGCCAAACGCTGCTTCAACTCTTCTAAAGCTTGCGCCCAACGGGGATCGGGTTGAACCGCATCAGAAGATGTGCTGGTTGAGGTGGTGCTACCGGCAGGACGGCGAGACTTTTTATTGTTACGACGGCTGCTGCCACCGCCACCGCCACCGCCACCGCCACCGCCAGAACTGCTGGTGCTGGGGGTGGGGCTGCTGGGTGCCTTGTCGCTAACTGGCTTTGGTTCCTCCTCCCCTTGTTGACCTTTAGCTCGAGGCAATGCCTTTTCTATTTTGATGGCGCTGTCTCGAAAAACATAGCCGTTGAACTTTTCAATGAATTGATCCGCCTGTTCGTCATTGGGTACGGTGACGAAACCGAAACCCCTACATTTGCCGGTTTTGCG
>DNGG01000225.1:13131-14341 GCA_003486675.1 Cyanobacteria bacterium UBA11372 | reverse complement strand
AGGAAAACGAAGAACTACAAAGGCTGTTGCAGTTCAAAGACCGGATTATTGCCATGCTGGCACACGACCTGCGAAATCCCCTAACAGCGGCTTCGATTGCCTTAGAAACCCTAGAAACCAACTACAACCCTAATAACGGTCAAATATCCCGGCTAACACCCGCCCTCACCGCCCATTTAATTAAACAGGCGCGAAATCAAACCCGGAACATCGAAAGGCTGATTGCCGATATTCTCCAAGCTGGTAAAGGAAAAACCGCGACGCTTCGCATTCACCCGCAAAAGCTCAACCTGGAGAACCTCTGCTTGGATATTCTCAATTCAATGAAACCCGTGTTTGAAGCCAAAATGCAGCAGGTGACAACCGATATCCCCAAAGACTTGCCCTACGTATATGCCGATACAGAACGGGTGCGACAGGTACTGGTAAACCTGCTCGACAATGCGATTAAATACACCCCAGAAGAAGGCACGATTGCAATTTCTATCCTGCATCGTACTTCCCAGAAAGTACAGCTCAGCGTCAGCGACAATGGCCCCGGTATCCCCGAAGAAAGCCGAGAACACATCTTTGAAGACCGCTTCCGACTCCAACGCGATGAAGCCAAGGAGGGATACGGAATAGGTTTATCCTTGTGTCAGCGCATCATCCAGGCCCACTACGGTCGCATTTGGGTAGATTCCACTCCCGGTCAAGGCAGTTGCTTCAACTTTACCTTGCCTGTTTATCGACAAAGTTGATAGCGAGGGGCTAGGGGTTAGGGACTAAGGAACGGCGTTGAACAACGTCCTAAATGCCTTCGCGGTTGCTGTGTATTAGTAAGCTGGAAATTAGCAATTATATCGAGTCCTTTCCTATAGGACTCTTATGGTTAATGGTGTTGTAGAGGCGGGTTTTACCAGATACCTTTGATCCCAAGAAACCGGGTTTCACCTGAAAAATTCTTGAGCAACTAAGGAGATCTAGGAAGAAACAAAGGTGACGATCTCGATCAACCCGCCATGAGCGCGATGCCTATGCCAGCGGACATGATAATATACCGTTTGCCCATGAATGCGCCACACTTGGGGGCGGGTTGATAGAAATTGAAAGTTTTTTCTCAAGATGGGCAGGTATCATATGATGTCCGTTGAATTGCCCATAATAAAAAAACCTCACCTCGTCGTTGCGTAGGGACACGGCATCAGAGATATCTCGGACAAACAGATAA
>DNGG01000225.1:374-12928 GCA_003486675.1 Cyanobacteria bacterium UBA11372 | reverse complement strand
GTTAATCGTGCCGTGTCCCGGCGTCTGATTATGGGTAATCGACCGGACATGATATCAAGGGTAATTGGTATTAGCTGTGAGTTTTCAGCTATTAGCAACGCCCAATGTTTATAGGTAACTCAAGTTGCTAGTTACATACAAGGAGGCTGGTAATAGGTAATTGTCAAGAGTAGACGGCTTTTAAATGCAATTACCAATTACCAATTACCAATTACCAATGCCACAAATTATAAGTAGCAGCTTGCGTTAGGTATTAAGTTGCGTTACTTATACTTTTCGTAGCGCGTTGATAATCTCGACGTTAGCCTTGGGAAAGGGATATTGGTCAAGCTGATTTAACTTTACCCAGCGCACCTCATCGCATTCTATCGGCTGGGGTTCGCCGCTGATGTGGCGGCAATGATGCACGATCAAAGTGACGTGGAAGTGAGTATAGGCGTGATTAATTGTAATCAAATGGTCACCTACTTCGATTTCAATTCCCAACTCTTCTAATATTTCCCGTTTGATACATTCTTCAACAGTTTCACCAGGCTCTAGTTTGCCACCGGGAAATTCCCACAATCCTCCTAATAAACCATCTTGGCGGCGTCGGTCAATTAATATTTGTTGTTGGTCGTTCCAAATTGCGGCAACGCCAATTAACTTATGGAGTAAGGGTGTGTTTGCTTCGCCCATCGTTAAGTCCGATCGCATACCCAAATTTTACCCTTGAGATTGACACTCCCACTGCCGATCGCGTAAGTCTTAATATTGTAAAACTCGACAGGCCACCTGCACGGCCTGTCGAGTTTTTTTGTGGGAACGACATCTTTGAATTTTCCCTACTGCACCGCTTGCCTATTCGGCTTCCGAGGCGCTAGCATCAGTACCGATCAACGATTTTTCAAAAGTCATCCGCTGTTCGGCATTGCGGAGGAAATAACCGCTAATCATCGCAGAAGCTAAAAGTCTGCCAAAATTTTCCCGACTGGTACTAATAGTGACACCAAAGTGTTCCGACGGCAGGTTTCCCAATAAACCGATAATATTGCGTTCCATCACTTGAAAAACCTCTGGCGAACCAGGTTTCGATAGGTGGGCAACCGTCTCTGGACTCATAGATTGGACGTATTGCCATAGCAAATTCGCTTGTTCTGATTCTTCTTTCAAAAATTCTGGATCTCTATTGGATGAATTCACCTTAACTTCTCCTGTTGCCTACAGTTCCTCGATCTCTAACTTTAAAAGGAGCTACTTGCGATGTTTACTATCGAAGTTGGTATCTTTGCTTTTCTATTAACTACAGTAACAATCGAATTTTTATAACGGAGTGTGCCTAACCGAACCGCTCCCGGTGGGTTTTCTCACTGTAGGGGGACATGGGGCGGGTGTGCGGGTGTGCAGGTGTGCGGGTGTGCTGGGGAGCAAGGGAGCAAGGGAGCAGAGGGGCAGGGGAGCTATTTCGGAGCAGGGGACTCCAGGAGCAGAGGAGATGATGGCGATAACTCATAAGAAGTAATTACTTCCCCTCTTCCCCCCATCTTCCCATCTTCCCCATCTCCTCTGCCCCTGAAGCCCCTCTGCACACCTGCTCTAATTCATGCCCCAACCAGGAATTCCTCCATATCGGCTTTGCGCTTGCGGAGTTTAGTCAGGGCTTCCCGTTCGATCTGCCGCACTCTTTCCCGGCTGATGTTGAGGCGATCGCCAATTTTGGCTAGGGTTAAGGCTTGCCCGTCTTCTAAACCAAACCGCAACTCTAACACCTGCCGTTGCTGGGGAGTCAGATCTGCCATCAGTTTTTCCAGATCTGTCTGGAGTGCCGACTGGACGGCGAATTCTTCCGGAGACGGGCCGGTGTCTTCTAACAGTTCTACCAGTTCGGTGTCCTGGTTATCCCCCACGCGCAAATCTAACGATAGCGGCTGACGCGATCGCTCCAGGTATTCCCGCACTTGCTTGGGGGTTAACTCCAGTTCTTGGGCTAACTCGGCAGCGGTGGCAGCTCTTCCCAGTCTCTGGGATAGATAGCGCTGAGCTTTCTTAATTTTGTTGAGCTTCTCGGTAATATGGATCGGCAGGCGAATCGTGCGACCTTTTTCTGCGATCGCACGGGTAATTGCTTGCCGAATCCACCAGTAGGCATAGGTAGAAAACCGATACCCCTTGGTCGGGTCAAATTTTTCCACCCCCCGCTGCATCCCTATCGTGCCTTCCTGAATCAGATCCAACAGATCTACGTTGCGCTTGATGTATTTTTTGGCAACCGACACCACCAGCCGCAAGTTGGCCTCTACCATCTTGCGTTTGGCAGTTTCTCCCTCTCTCATAATCTGCTGTATCTCTGCTTCAGACAGCTCAGCTTGCTGCGCCCACTCCGCCATAGTGGGTTCGCGGCCTATGTTAGCAGCAAGAGTTTCTTTCGCCGCCATCAGTGCCGTTAAGCGCTGTACCTGTTTGCCGTACAAAATCTCCTGCTCGTGTGTCAGCAGGGGAACTCTGCCGATTTCCCGAAGGTATGTGCGCACTAAGTCTGTGGAAGTCTGAGCGGTCTTCATGGCGCTACCTTTTAAAGTTTTGTAAAAAATTGTAACATTTATGAATGGCCTTGTATACCTCTTTTGGTGAGTTTTTCAGGGACTAGCACCAAGACAGGTATCGAGTTATTCCTTGAGAGTACCTAGAAATTGAATTAATAACTGCATCATGAAAAACAAAAATCCCATAATTCAACAGCCAAAATAAATATTAAGTTATATTAAAATTAATTGACTTTAATAGACTAATTTAGGTTGGGAGATGGTTGAGCGATCGGTGTCTAAAGTGAGGTGCTGAGGCAATTTCTTCGCCTAGCCCCTAGCCAGAACACGCCTTCAACCAACAGACCTCTCCAAAAAACAAACCCAAAGACAGGCGAGACGCCTATCCCACAAGAATTATTGGAGAAGTCTAATGCACATTTGAGGGCGATCCCGTCTTACGCACAGACGGGGATCGCGACAAATTGCATCGATCCCGGTTGGGAGGTACTGCCAGCCACCCGGGCGCGATCCCCAACGAGTAGATCCTAGCCTGCACAAGACTTGAGCAACCAGCCGATAGCGATCCCGATCCCGGCAAACCGGACTGCTTGCCAAAAAGGTTCCCTCAAACTGCTGAAACTGAACAAACTGCTTTCTAGGCTGAGTTCTAACATTTCCAGCTGTTGTTTGATTTGTTGCAACTCGGTTTTGAGTTGCTGCGATCGCTCTCTTTGCAGATCCGGGCGTACTTCTTCGTAGCGATGTTGCAGTTCTTGCTGACGCTGGCGATCGCGCTGTATTTGTGCGTAACGTTCTTTTAAAGCTTGCAGCGATCGATCCACTTCTTCAATGCTGCGCGCCAACTCTTGTTCCTCCTCTTGGGCGTTGCCCCTGCCGGGATCGGATGGGGAGCGATTTGACTGGGATGGTTCTTCAGGGGACTTCATGGTGGGTAAGGGGATAATTTTCAATAGTTAAAAAAATAAGCATATATAGGCAAAATTTGTCAAATCTGTTAAGTTTAATAGTTAGCTTCAACAGCCAACGATCTGCTTGGCTATAGGTGCGAACCCTGGCTAGCTGAGACTTCTGCACCAATAATTGTAGTAGTGCGGATTCTATAAATCTAGGGAATAGACAGAGCAGTGGGGAGGATACAGGATGTAGTATTACAGGCTGTCAATTCCAAAAACTTCCCAAAAAAGTGATATAGGCAGCTGTAATATTAGCCTATAAAACTTATAACTATATGCGAACTTAGCTTTTAAGTATGCCTGAAACAACACAGCTTCCCAAAACCGATACCCTGAGTCAACTCAGCACTTTAGAACTCGCGCAAGTGCTGATGGATCGGCTCAAAATTACTCCCAACGACTGGCACCGATTAAAATCTAACCGCAAAGCCCGTGCCAGCGAGCAAGCCGCCGCCGCACTTGTATTTTTGCTCAAGGATCAACCAGAAGAAGCACTTGTGCGCTTCCAGCAAGCCACAGGCTGGCTAGATCGGTCGATTTCCGCTCCCCCCTGCCCCACTCACGGTCATAAGTAAGCAGGGGAGAGCGGTAGGTGGGGGTTGTAGCGATCGCCTATCCGCAACCGACAATTGAAGTAAAACCGCCCTCAAACCTCACCAGAGCGTGTATGGGCGGGTTTTACCCGCCCATCACCTTAGTTTCTTTGTAGATCGCTTTGCTTGCTCCAGAATTTTTCAGAGAAACAAAGGTGATTTCCACGAATGATATCGATCAACCTGCCCCCCGCGCCATGCTGATGCCAGCGGAAACGATCTGAACTAAAACCGCCCTCAAACCTCAGCAGGTTCTGTAGGGGCGGGTTTCACCGATCCCCAGTCCGCACCCGACAGTTGAACTCAATTTGCTCTCAAACGTCAACCCAGCTGTGGTGACGGACAATTGTTGTTGACGGCGAACCTGGGTAAAGTCAGGCGACGTTTGACTTGCTTGCATAGGCTCAACTCAGTTCCTTCAGCGTTCCAATGAACGCGATCGAAGACTTTGTGGAGAATATACAACCCTCTACCGCATTCAGACTCTTCCTCTGGCAGGTGTTGCTCGGGATCGATATTGCAACAGCAGGCGGGTGAAAATCCAGAACCTTGGTCTGAGATCACCCACCAGTAGAGATCTGCGACAACGGAAAAGCGCACAACTACTGTTTTACTGGGATCTAGGTTATTGCCGTGTCTGGCAGCATTGACTAGAGCTTCCTGTAATCCCAATCTAATTTCTGCCCTTAAGGCGTCGGGAATTTCCGCCACCAGCAGATCGAGAATTGGGCAAAGGTAGAGGGTAGAGGCAAAGCTAATTGTGTTCCAAGTGCGCCCAGTTGGACGCGGTGAAATAGCTATCACTCCAAAGACCCCCTAGCTTTCAGGTGGACAGACTGAATAATCCGCACAGCTTCCATACCTGTATACTTGAATTAACCTTCGTTAGCAAGCTTCTTGTTTAGGGCTAATGGGTTATCTTGCATCAATTATCGCCTACATTAAAAACTTTACTCACACCGCTCGTTACGGTCAATTACTTAGTTGAACTCCATTAGCTTCGGTTGCCCCGGCAAGATTTTAACAATCTATGCCTGGGGTATATACTTATTATTGTAGCGAAATTCCATCGAAAAAGCATTAAAAATCGATATCGGGCATGGGGCATTTGGAATCTATCTGAAGGCAGAATTGAGATAAATCTATACTGGGAGTAGCAGGCCAACTCTAAGTGAGGGCTTCCCAAATGGCTTTTAATCCCTCCATTATGAAAGCGGTGGAACACCTGGGCTACCGCGTTACCGTCGCTGATATTGCGGCACAAACAGGATTAGACCTCAATTCGGCGCAGCAAGGGTTATTGGTGTTGGCATCCGATGCGGGGGGACATTTACAAGTATCCCAGGGGGGTGAAATTGCCTACCAATTTCCTCGCAATTTCCGGGGTATTCTCCGCAGTAAGTTTTTGCGGTTGCAGTTGCAACAGTGGTGGGAGAAGATTTGGAAAATCTTGTTCTACCTGATCCGCATATCCTTCGCGATCGCATTACTCGTATCGATTGTCCTGATTTTTGTCGCGATCGCTCTGATCCTAATTGCCGTCAACTCCAGTCGAGACAGCGACGACAGAGGCGACTCTGGCGGCGGCATCGTCTTTCTGCCCAACTTCTGGTTTGGTCCCGATTTCTTCTGGATTTTCTATCCTGATTACGAAAGCCCCAGCTATCAGCAACGCCGTCGCGAAAAACCCCAGTTGAATTTCCTAGAGGCGGTTTTCTCGTTCCTATTTGGCGATGGTAACCCCAATGCCAACCTAGAAGCACGCCGCTGGCAAGAAATTGCTACGGTGATACGCAACAACGGCGGTGCTGTCGTCGCCGAACAAATTGCGCCTTATTTAGACAATCTCGGCTCTGGCTATGCTAAAGAGTACGAAGATTACATGCTGCCCGTCTTGACCAGGTTTAACGGCTATCCAGAAGTTAGTCCAGAAGGGCAGATTGTGTATCGTTTCCCAGAATTGCAGGTGATGGCGCGATCGCAAACACCCAAGCCGGTGCAATCTTACCTGAAAGAATTACCCTGGCGCTTCTCTCAAGCGACTTCGGGACAAGTTATGCTTTCAATCGGCTTGGGGGTGCTTAACTTTGTCGGTGCTTTAGTTTTGGGTAATTTATTAGCAGGTGGCACCGTCGCGGCACAATTGGGTGGCTTCGTTGCCTTCGTGCAATCAATTTACTGGCTTTTACTCGGCTATGGCACGGCTTTCTTAGCTGTACCTTTGATTCGCTATTTTTGGATTGGGTGGCGCAATAGCAAAATTGCCAAACGCAACGAGCAACGGCAACAACGAGCGATAATGCTCAATCAAGCCGATGCCGACTTGCAGAAGAAAATCGCTTACGCCCGCCAATTTGCTACCGAAACCGTCATCAACCGCGAAGATTTAGCTTACACTACCGAAACTGACTTAATAGAGCAGGAATTAGAGCAATCTAAGCAAATTGATGCGGAATGGCAGCAACGGCTGAATCAATCTGGGTCATAAGATCGTGGGTCATCGGTAACGATGACCCACTTAGTTTTCGAGAGTAACTTTAGGGCGCTTAAAAATCAAGAAGCCATATCCGTAACCGGGGGTATAGTTTACACCTACCAATTCCCAGCCTTGATCTCCTAATTGATTGGTGAAGTCGTGCAAATTGGGTATGGGTTTATCGCGCAAATCTTCGCCATTGATACTTTGGGGACGGAAATCACCGGCAAAGTAGTTTAACCGCACAAAGCAGTATTCCCACTTTGGCAGGGCGATCGCAGGGGCAGTTTTAGTTTCGCTCATAGGGCAGGTAGCAGGTATTCCTGGGTCTTGGTTTCTAACTACACAATACCCACTACCCAATACGAAGTTTGCAACAACTGGAAAGAAAGGCAGGAGGCAGAGGGGCAGGTGGGCTTCTTCGGCAGGTGTGCCGGTGCGAATTTGCAACCATAATCTCACCTGCTCCTCTGCTCCTCTGCTCCCCTGCCGCTCTGCCTTCTTAACGGACTTTGATTCTGGCTAAATTCGCCCCCTGGTAATAGTGCTGCAAAATTTGCTGGTAGTTAGCACCAGAACGCCCCATATTATAAGCGCCCCACTGACTCAAACCGAGTCCGTGACCAAAACCGCGCCCATCGATGCGAAACGCCGTGGGTGTCGAGGTTGACCCTTCTGGAGCGATACTAAACCAAGTGCTTTTTAGTCCCAGATTTTGGCGTAAAGCTGCCCCAGTCACTACCCGACTGCCGTTCGTGCCCACTACTTTCATACTCAATACGCGCCCAAATGGGGAGATACGCTCTGGTAGCACTGATACCACGTTCCCTACCCCGGTGATGCGGCGACCCAGTTCTTGAGGCGAGAATCTTTCTACCCACTGAAAATTCGGCGTTCCCTGGTCGAAGTCCGGCACCGCCCGCAGGTAGGGTCGAGGTTCTGACCAGACGTTTTCGACGTTTTCTGTATGTCCGCCAGAAGAGGCGTGGAAAGCTGCCAGAATTAACCTGCCGTTGTGCGCCATTACTTGACCCGCCGTTGCATTTACCGGCGCGTAAAGACTGGGAGCTTCATCTTCGATGCCCTTGTAAACTTGCCAAGCGATCGTATTGCCCACATCGTAAATCGTATTTCCTCTGGTTTGGCGCTGGTACAGAGCGTAGGTGCGCGCGGCAACAGCTTGAGCTTTGAGGGTTTCTACGGGCCAACTGTTGTATACTTCGCCACCCAACACGCTGTAGAGGTATTGTTCTAAATCCACATAGTTGACGGCGGTTAAGCCTTTACTGCTGGGGACTACCAGGGTGCGGCCTCGATACCATTTATCGCCAATCCAAACATAGCCGTTATTCGTCGGTTCGAGCCAAACTGCCCCCGAACGCCATCTATCGATCGCAACGCCACCACCGTTGAAGGAAGCGTTAAACGAATTCATTCCCGCAATTTCTCCCAAGGGTCTACCCACTCCATCGCGGATGATAGCTTTGGTGGAACTGCCCACTTGGACTTGGTTGACGCCCTCTTTAATCGCGACGCGCAGTTCCAAAGCTGCCTTTGCCGGGGCGATCGCTGCCATCCAGAATAGGAATGCGATCGCTAGCTTGCCTCCTATTCCCGGCATCGATTCCTGCCGTCTTGTGGATAAAAGCGAGAATAACAAACGTGCGGCTACCATCTTTGACCAAACCTCTGGAATCACATTGAATTTGTTCTACAACCTTACCTTTGCTAGTTTAAACGGTTGACAAACAGGTTATGGTGTGTTATGGAGCAAGCGATCGCTAAAACTCCAAAGGTAATTTTACTAGAGAGATTGGCACTATGCGCCATCAGAAGACAGAAATAGCGATAATTTTTGCTGATGGAGCGATCGCGACGGGTTTTAGGAACGCAGTGGCAGAAAACCTTCGCATTAAATACCGTGTCTGGTTGATTGGGCACGGCAGCAGAAAGCTTTTGATTTAACAACCAAGCCGATTGATGCCGTGCCCCGACGATCGATTTTGAGATGATGATTCAGCGATCGCAACGCCGTAAAGGCACGGCGGCAGAAAACCCGATCGCAAGAGGCAAAGCTGATTAATGCCTTACCTGGTTGATTGGGCACGGCAGCAAAAAACCTTCGCGTTAGGGGCAAAGTCGATCGATGCCGTGCCCCTACCAGAATCTTGAATATTTTACTTTGCCGATGGTAGCGAGATTTCGATACCCAGTTTGTTGCTCAGATCGATGGCATTGTTGGCAAAATCGGTCATGCCTGCGATGGGGGTAGCGATCGCGATCGCAGTGGCAATAATAGCCATTAAGCGTTTCTTTAAGCGGGTTTTGTTGCGTTCATTTTCGGGTTTTTGGATTTCGGTTTCGACATCTTCAATATCGATAATTATCTCATCGCGCACGTCTGGGGGAAATTGGGCGGCGGTTTGACGCATTGATGAGATTAGTTGCAGGAGTTAGGTAGTATTGGCGTTATTATGAGCTTGGCGTTTTCGCGGTTTAGAAGTATTTATTCAGCTTCTCCATGCTGCGAATCGCATCCGGGATTTGTGTAATCTGATTGTCACTCAGATCAAGCAATGTCAGATTGGACAATTGCGCGATCGCATCCGGGATTTCTGTTATCTGATTGTTATTGAGGTCAAGCCATTTCAGATTGGACAATTGCGCGATCGCATCCGGGATTTCTGTTATCTGATTGCGACCGAGCGAAAGTTCTGTCAGATTCGACAAAGAGGCGATCGCATCCGGGATTTCTGTTATCTGATTGCGACTGAGGTTAAGTTCTGTCAGATTCGACAAAGAAGCGATCGCATCCGGAATTTCTGTTATCTGATTCCTCCAGAGGTAAAGTTCTGTCAGATTCGACAAAGAAGCGATCGCGTCCGGGATTTCTGTTATCTGATTGCGACTGAGGTTAAGTTCTGTCAGATTCGACAAAGAAGCGATCGCGTCCGGGATTTCTGTTATCTGATTGCTAGCAAGCGAAAGTATTTTTAAACTTGTTAATTGAAGAACTGCATCAGGAAACTCAGTTAGCTGATTCCCCACCCATTCCTCTTTCTCTTCATCCCATTTTCCCAACACTAGCGTCTCAAGCTGCGTACACTTGCCAATCGCATCCGGCAACTTTACCAATTCCCATCCTGCCAAATCTAGTTCTGTCCAGCGTTCATCCGCCGCCTGGTCGATTAACCGCAGCAACTCCTGTCTCGTCATACCCTATTGTATCTCGGTGATGTTTTGTCTATTGTGACAGAGAAAAATGAGTGATGGGCAAATAGTTATTCTTGGGCAATCTGTAAAATACGTTGGTAAAGATTGTTGGTCATCCAGAAACCTGCATCATTGACTAAAGAATCCAACAAAGGACGCACCAATGGAATCATTCCCTGAGCTTTTGCGCGGAGTAAAACACCCAAAACACCCTGCACCCGTAAGCCATAGCGTGTAGCTACCTGGACACCCCTACGCTCATCTAGCATCAGCAATGTTGCCTGTCGTTCAACAGCAAGCGCAATAGCCGATGCTTCACCTGGATCGAGTTCCAATTCTAATTGAACGACTAATTTTGTATTCACTACCGTTACAGTTTCTATCCAACTGAGGGTTTGCACTTCCACAGATCCAGGCACATTAAATCTTGTCAGTTCTTCATACACTGCCTCTGGAATCAAAATTGTGCCGTACAGTTGGTGTAGTAGATCTAGCTGCGCGATCGCTGCTAAATTCGTAATTGGTGACGTATCGCTTACAAATGTCACAAATAGCCTATCTCCTGCATCATCGCCACCTCTGCTTCTAATTCTGGCACATCATAATGCACGGGAATCTGACGACTTGCTAACAATTTTTGAAATTGCAAACGTGGCATATTCGCCAATCGACTTGCTTGTGCTAGAGTCAATCTTTCCTGCTGAAACAGCAAAATTGCAATCTCTTGCAACATCTCCGCATCGGAAATTTTAGCAGCGTTAAGCACTTCATCTGGAATTAAAACAGCCATATATTTCCCCTCCATAATCTTTTGTTTTGGCTCAATTTTAGCGCAAATAGCCTATCTTTTGCATCATCGCAACACCAGATGAATTGTTTAGTTATCTTCATCGGTTTGATTAGAAGCGATCGCCAAATCAATTTCTTGGCTATGGCGATTGTAATAACTCCAAGCATTCTCTAAATCTTCACGAGACAAACCTGGAAAATTCTTCAGTAACTCAGCCTCATCTGCCCCTTGTTGGCGAAAAGAAACCAACGTCCACACAGCAATGCGGGTGTTGCGAATCCGGGCATTTCCTCCACATACTCCGGGGGTACTCTGAACATTCATAGCCGTCATGCCTTTTCTAACTCGGTGGTGATGTGTTTATTGTGACAAATATTTGGGGAAGTGGGATAGGGTCGCGATCGCGTATATTAAGATCGAAAAAATCAGATATTTATCGATGAAACTTCCCAACGGAGAACAAGCGACAATCCCGATCGAAAAACTGACTCAATACTGCCTCAATCCCAACCACGCCAGCGGCAAACATAAAGCCAGAGTGTTTCAAAACAAATTAGGCATTACCCTCGAAACCCTCGATCGCTTAATCTCTCTGATCCAACAAGCTGCTATTGAAGGTGAAGTCGTGCAACAAGAAGATACCCCATTTGGGCAAATCTTCAAAGTAGACTGGGAAATACCCGATACTGAAAGCATCCAACTCCGCACTACCTGGGAAATCACCCCAGATACCAACTGTCCGCGTCTCATTACCGCATTTATCAAACGCTCATGAACTCAGCCAAACTATTCGATCAGATCGCCCTTCTTAAACCCATTCCCACCAATCAACTGAAGTTAATTGAAGCTGACTTCGTTACAGTTGATGCTTTACCAATTGGTCTAGTTGGGACGATCGTGGAAATTTATTCTTCAGACGATCAACTCTCTTATCTGATTGAGTTTTCTGATTCTGAAGGTTGTGAATATGCAATGGCAATCTTAAAAATAGAAGATTTTCTAGTCCTGCATCACGAGTTAACTAATCCTTTCACAGAACTGGCGATCGCTTAAACCTTCTTGTCACCAACAACATTTCAATCTAAAAAGCTATAATAGCAAAACAGTTGAGAGAAAGAAGCCAATGGTGACTAGCCTGAATGTGGATACGGCACTACTGCAAGAAGCGCTCGAACTGACGGGTGAAACCGCAATAGAAACTTTAGTTGAAATTGCCTTGCGCGAATACATTCAGCATCGCAAACAGATGAAAAACTCGGAACTCAGTTTTGGTGAATCACTTGATGAATTCCGAAAAAAATATCAACTCGATCAACTAGGTTTAAATCCCGCTCGGATTTGGGGAGATGTGCGCGATCGCTCCTAAATTCACCATTGATAAAGTATTCCCAACAAATCGAACACCAGTATGTCAAAATGTCAATAGAGAGATAGAGGTTGAGCTAGCGTAGTGCAGATCACGTTTTTAGGCACAAGCTCCGGTGTACCGACGCGATCGCGTAATGTTTCCGCCGTCGGTTTGCGCCTGCCCCAGCGGGCAGAATTTTGGCTGTTTGATTGCGGTGAAGGCACTCAGCATCAAATCCTCCGCAGCGACCTTAAAATTAGCCAGCTACGTCGCATTTTTATCACTCACCTGCATGGCGACCATATTTTTGGTTTGATGGGGCTGTTGGCAAGCTACGGTTTAGCTGGCAATCCCAACCGCATTGATATTTACGGCCCACCCGGTCTAAACGAATACCTGCAAGCTTGTCAGCGCTATTCTTATACCCATCTTTCTTACCCGCTTAAGGTGTACACGGTTAAACCTGGGGTAGTTTACGAAGATGAGGAATATACGGTCATCTGCGGTAACTTAAAGCACCGCGTCACCTCCTTTGGGTATCGCATTGTAGAAAAAGACCGACCCGGACGGTTTAATGTGGAAAAAGCCGCCGGGATGGGAATTCCTCCCGGCCCGATTTATGGTCAACTCAAACGCGGGGAAAAAGTCACTTTACC
>DNGG01000225.1:0-164 GCA_003486675.1 Cyanobacteria bacterium UBA11372 | reverse complement strand
CGCGGGGAAAAAGTCACTTTACCCGATGGTCGTACAATTAATGGCGCCGATCTATGCGGGCCAACGGAAATCGGTCGCAAGATTGCCTATTGTACCGACACGATTTTTTGCGATGGTGCTGTAGATCTGGCGCAAGATGCGGATGTATTGATTCACGAAGCCAC
>DNGG01000364.1:316-5781 GCA_003486675.1 Cyanobacteria bacterium UBA11372 | reverse complement strand
CTACAATCGCCGGGGCGGGTTTAGTTAAATTGTCTGTTTTAGTTGTAAGGTTATTGGTATAACCCTCCCCTACAATCGGGAACATTTGTTCAGTCCACAATAGCGCTACCATAATCGCCGCCGCAGGCATTAAAGGCAGTACGTAACTGGGTAGTTTAGTAACGGCAATGGTGAAGAAACCGAAAACCCCTGCAAACCAAAATAGGGCGAATAATCCTAACTGAGTTGCAGCGGGTGCAGCTTGCCAGTATTTTCGATCCCAAAAGCGCAGTCTAGCGATCGCTAATGGCAAGTAACTCGACCAAGGAGCAAATCCCACCAACACTATTAAAAAATAAAAGTACCACGGCCCAGCATGATCGTTGACGACGCTGGTAAAGCGTTGCACGTTGTGATACCCAAAAAACGAATTAATATAAGCGTCGCCTTGTTTCCAAATTACCAAGACGTACCAAGGAACAGTAATCGCCGCAAAAATTAATCCGCCCAACAGCGGGCGCATTTGCCGCACAACCAGCCTAAATTTGCCCAAATAAACTAGAAAAGCACCAATTATCAACCCTGGTAATACTATTCCCACCGGCCCTTTCGCCAAAACTGCCAAGGCACTTAAGACGTAAAATGCTACATACCAAGGAGAAAATTCTTCTTTCTTCTCTCCTCTGCCCCCCTGCTCACCTGCTCCCGGAGTCACCTGCTCCCTTTGAGCGTATCCGATAAAAAAGCATAGCAGCGCCGAACCCATGCAACCTACGAGTAGCATATCCGAGACGCCGGTTCTTGCCCAAACAATGGTCAGCGGATTTAAGGCAATTAAGGCAGCACCAATCCAGGCAGAAAACCAAAGATAATTCGGGATTTTTGGTTCAATTAACCGAGTTTGGGGAAATGCGAACCGGCGTAGGGTGTAAAATCCGAGTGCGGTTAGCCCTAGTGCGGCAATTGCACTTGGTAGGCGCACTGCCCACTCGTTCACGCCGATAATTTTATATGCGATCGCCATTAACCAGTAAACCAACGGCGGTTTATCAAACCGGGTTTTGCCATTAAAAAACGGTACTATCCAATCCCCCGTCTCGGTCATTTGCCGCGCCGCTTCGGCGAACAGGGGTTCGGTTTCGTCGATTAAACCGATGCTGCCTAAATTCCAGAAAAAGGCCACTAAGCCAATTAATAGCACCCACAGAATCGACAGTATCCAACGATGGCGCGGATGCTGCTGCCAGTATTTTTTCACGGGGATGGTGATGCGATCGCCAAGTTTCATCTAGCTTTAAAGCCTTTGTTAGCCTTAGTCGGCTCGGTTATGTTTCCAGTCCATACTTTACCTTTAGAACTTACGCAAAGAAACCGGGTTTCTGTCCAAAATCTTTGATGTTAACCAGAGATCTCAGCCAGAAACCCGGTTTCTGGGATCGCCATCTTCAAGGCTGCAAAATCAACTGCCATTCGGATCTCTGACTATTCCATAGGGGCGCGCCTGTTTCCCCTACTACATATGGCCCCCAGTAGCGGCTGGAACCATCTTGAGCAAAAGCCACCAAAACATCTCCCCGATTCAGTTTCAGATTGCCATCAGGTAGCGCCAACACCAATCCTCGGCTACCCCCTTCTCCGGGGTCAAAATCCCAGTGTGCTGGTACGCCGTAAGCTGGCTGCTTACCAGATTTGGCGGTAGACTGTACGGGTAGCAAAGCTAACCGTACCGGATGAGTGGTTTGATTGCTGACTCGCAAGCTTCCTACTGCTGTCGCTGGTGCTTTAGAACGAGTCTGGGCTGGATTGGTCGCTTCTAACGGCTGTGTCAGGGTTGACGCGGGTGTCGAGTTGGAGGCGGAATTAGAAGCCGGTTTGGTAACGGGTAGCACTTCGGATGAGGTTGAAACGGGTGGAAGTTCGGCTTCTGAGGGTTCAACCGTGATGCTGAACTGCAATTGTCCCAGTACTTGCCAGATTACAAGCAAAAAAACTGTAGCCACAATAGCCGCAGCATAAACCTGTAAATTTATTCTCATAGCCCTTAGTAATAATTAGTCTTAAATATTGAAGCCTTTACAGGCTGCCTGTTCGTTATACCAGATCCCCAGTGGGATGGGAAGCACTTTAAGGTCAAAAACATACTCTATACAAGGGCATATCCTCCGCGTCCGGATTTTCTGAGGCAAAATTTATGCAAAACACCCGTCTGAACAATTTACTAGATGTTGTCGGCGCTCGACTTGGGGGCTGGCTTCGCAATCCCTGGCGGCGTCTATCCCTGATGGTCATCAGCCTGCTGTTCGGTGTTTTTCTGGGAACGGCGATTTCAACCTCAGCCGGACAAGTCGCCGAGTGGGATATTATCGCGGCTGCTATATTGGTAGTATTTACGGAATTTGCGAGTTGGATTTTTTACAGTATAACTCGCAGAAGAGGGACGCGATCGCTCATCATCGATATGTTGAACGCCCTCAAAATTGGCCTCACTTACAGTTTGTTTGTGGAAGCTTTTAAATTGGGGTCTTGATCGACTATGACGACTGAATTACTAAATCAGTTCCTGCAAAAGTTAACCAAATCAGAAGCGCTGCCTTTATCCGCAATAGAACAATTGGCAGCTATTGCGTTGGCGGATGAATTAAGGGCGAAAGCGTTTGGCATCACGCCAGCGAATGCGATCCAGGTGTTGGAGTTGCGATCGCGTCTCTTCCACACCATCTACCCAGACCTAATGCAATTGTGCCAAACAAAAGGTATAAAGGGGCACCCCTATTTTCTAGACACTCTCTGGAACCTCTGGTTACCTTTAGCGATGCAGTTAGCAACCGATCGGAAACAGTTGGAACGCCCTTTAATTCAAGGAATTTTAGGCGGGCAGGGAACCGGCAAAACCACCCTAGCAGCGATCCTGACTTTAATTCTGGGACATCTGGGATACCCGAGTCTGAGTTTTTCATTAGATGATTTGTATAAAACATATCCCGAACGTCTAGCATTGCAACAACAAGATCCCCGCCTAATCTGGCGCGGGCCACCCGGAACCCACGATATCGAGTTAGGTATAAAAGTTTTAGACCAACTTCGCAGAAAAGCAGAGGAGCAAAGTTGTAGGGGCGGGTTTTACCAACAATCATTAACGCAAACCAACCACAAAACTAAACCCGCCCCGCTCCAAGGAGCAGGTGAGAATTACCAATTACCCATTACCAATTACCAATTACCAATTACCAATTACCAATCGATTGCAGTGCCTCGCTTCGATAAATCGGCTTGGGGGGGTGCAGGCGATCGCACGCAACCAGAAATTGTGCAAAATATCGATATCGTCTTGTTTGAAGGGTGGTTTGTCGGAGTTCGTCCGATCGATCCGAGCGCTTTCGACAATGCGCCGCCGCCGATTTTAACCGCAGATGACTGCATATTTGCCCGCGATGCCAACGCAAAATTGCAGGATTATTTACCCTTGTGGCAAAGATTAGACAGTTTGATCCTGCTTTTGCCAACGGATTATCGCCTTTCCCAGCAGTGGCGACGGCAAGCAGAACAACAAACGATCGCTAGGGGAAAATCTGGAATGAGCGATGAAACGGTGAATCTATTTGTTGAGTATTTCTGGAAGTCTATCCACCCAGAATTGTTTATTCAGCCAATGGCGAGAAACTCCGATTGGGTGGATTTAGTCGTTGAAATTAATCGCGATCGCTCGATTGGCAGGATCTACAAGCCGAGCGATCGCTTACCTTAAAGACTAATGCACTTTGCCCATCTCCCCGATCTCTAACAACATGAGGCAGCGCAGGGTTAATAAATCCTCTCAATCTACATCAGTTTCCCGACGAAGGGATTGGCGGCGACGCTGGCGTTATTTTTACTTGCGCTTTCTGCGCCTTAGAGGCAGCCCGGAAGCGATCGCTAGAGGTGCAGCTGCGGGTGTGTTCGCCGGATGGTTTCCCCTCATCGCCTCCCAAATGGCTTTTGCTATTTTATTTGCAGCTTTAATTAAAGGCAATAAAATCGTCGCCGCCGCCGCTACTTGGGTAAGCAATCCCTTGACAGCCGTTCCAATTTATGCATTCAATTTCCACGTCGGTCGATGGCTGTTGGGATCTCACGCTCAATCTTTTTCGGCTGAGAGTTTAAGTTCCTGGGAAGGAATGATGCAAATGGGGAGGGAGTTTTTGGTCGATTTGTTGGTAGGTTGTTTTGTAGTAGGTTCCCTCTGTTCGCTGGGTAGTTATTTCCTCTGCTTGTGGTTCGTGCGTCGCGTGCGCGAGCGACGACACCTCAATGGAAGAAAAAGTTAAGATTTGAAGCCCAATTACCAATTACCCATTACCAATGCCCAAAATTATGCCAGCAAATTGTCAGTTAAATTCACGAGGATTTCAAACCTAAAATCATCGACTAAATCTTTTAAAGTGGCTTTGATATCTTCATATTCGTCGGGTATTTGTTCGATGAGGGCAAGAATATTTTCATCGTCGCCCATAATTGCTGATCGATTTAAATCCCGGTGCCATTGGTCAGGCATCATTTTTAAGTCTTCGCAGGTGATAATTCTATTTTCCTTGGCTGACTCTTGGAAAGAAGGTGGGGACGAATCGTAGAGATAACGCACTCCCAGATGCTCGGCAATTTTTTCTAATAAAACCTCCTGGTGAAATGGTTTAGAAATAAAGTCATTGCATCCCATTGCCATCGCGATCTCTTTTTCTGCTTGCAGCACGCTAGCAGTCAAGGCAACGATCGCAGTTGCTTGACCTTTTAAACTAGATCTAATGTGTTTGATCGCTTCATACCCATCCATCACGGGCATTCGCATATCCATCAAAATCAAGTGAGGTTCTATCTTTTCCCACAGTTCAATTCCGGCTTTACCGTTTTCGGCTTCAAACACTTCAAAGCCTAGGGGTGATAGCATTTTCACCAGTAAGTGACGACTTTCCCATTTATCTTCGACGACTAAAATGCGATACTGGGGTTGGTTGGGTGCTAATGCGATCGCTCGAGGTTTTCGCACTTTTTGCAGGAACTCATCGGCATTGGCTGGCGTCACCGTGGTTACGGGAATCTCGCAAGTAACAACTGTTCCCTTATCCAGTTGACTTGCTATTTTGATATTTCCCCCCATTAATTGGGAAAAATACTGGCTAATTGTCAAACCTAAACCCGTTCCGGCTATCGATTGACGCCCCGCCTCACCTTGCACAAACGGCTGAAACAATTTCTCTAAATCTTCCGGGGCAATACCACACCCTGTATCTTCTACTTCAAAAATCATTGGTAATTGGTTATTGCTCAGGGGTGAAACGGAAAAGTTTTCCCGATTACCCAGTTTCACTTGCAGCGTCACGCTGCCCGATTCAGTAAATTTAATCGCATTTGAAAGTAAATTGATTAAAATTTGACGTAACCTGCTTTCATCAGTTTCGATATAATGAGGCGATTCTGGACTGATTTTAAAATTTAGTTGCAAGCCTTTCGCT
>DNGG01000364.1:0-123 GCA_003486675.1 Cyanobacteria bacterium UBA11372 | reverse complement strand
AATTTAGTTGCAAGCCTTTCGCTGTGGCTCTAAACTGAAACATATCTTCCAGGAAGTCAATCATATTGTACAAATTAAAGCAAGATGGATGTATTTCGAGCATCCCTGCTTCAATTTTGGACA
>DNGG01000437.1:1427-16715 GCA_003486675.1 Cyanobacteria bacterium UBA11372 | reverse complement strand
TTGTGTAGCCGCACCCTTAAGGGTGCGGCTACACAAACGAAGGTGTACCTCACTCACTTGCAATCCGCTGTAATAGCGGTTTCTCCCTTTGCCGCAGCGATCGCTCCAAATATAAACTTCTGTAACGCACAGCAGTGGATGGTCGAGGGTGCGAAGGGAAAAAGCGATCGCACTAAAGAAACCCGGTTTTTTAGATAATACCTTCGCCAATCGTCTGAAACGCCCGCAGGCTTTAGCCTGCGGCTACACAAACTCTCGCCCACGAAGGTGGGCTAAAATCCTTGCAGGCTGCTCTGGCAGCCAAAGTTTGTATAGCGATACCATGCGCGGGTATCGGCTTTTTGGCGAAGGTATTATTAAAAAAACCGGGTTTCTGGGTAGGTGCGTATAACGCTAATTTTGAGCGCTCAAAGCAGCGATCGCGCGTAAAATTTCCTCTTCTCTGAATGGCTTGTTAAAGTAACCCACAGCCCCCAATTCACAAGCTAAGCGGCGATGTTTTTCCGCCGTGCGAGAAGTCAACATCACAATGGGCAACTTGGCTAATTCCCCATCCTGACGACAATAACTTAAAAACTCAAACCCATTCATCGAAGGCATTTCAATATCGCAAACTACCAAGCGAATTTCCCTATGGTGTTGCAATTGCTGTATCGCTTCGCGACCATTTTGGGCTTGTAGCACTTTGTATCCAGCTTTTTGCAGCGTCAGTGCTAAAGTTTGCCGCACGCTTATTGAATCATCGACGACCAAAACAACTTTAGCGGGAGGAAGTTGTTTTAATTGCAGATTTGAGATTTCAGATTGCAGATTTAAAGGCGGATTTTTAGTTTCAATTTGAAATCTAAAATCTGAAATCTGCAATTTCCCACCGAGTTGATTAAGCCAACTATTTACCAAAGCTGTACTATCAATTACCAGAGTCAGACGACCATCGGCTAAAGTGCTGCCACCATAAACATAACTGGGGGGTGCGATCGCTTTCCCCAAAGGTCGAATAACTAACTCTTGCTCGCCCAAAATTTGGTCAATTTCTAACGCTACCAATTCGTTTCCTTCCCTTAACCCGCTCTGAGAAGGTTGGCGCAACAATAACATTGGATTTTTTTGCTGTCCGTTTTTAGCGTTAGGTTGTGCTTTCCCAGTAATTCCTAACAACTCGGTCATAGTATACGCGGGAACGATACTTTGAATACCGCCTTGGTTCAAGTGCAAAACTTTTTGACCGTTATTGTGTTTAATTTGGTCATATTTGGGAATTAAAATTTGCTCGATCGCATCCGATAGCAAAGCATAAACAGCACCACCCGCCTCGCAAATCATCAACTTAGCCATCGTCAAACTCAGAGGAAACTGCAATAAAAATGTAGTTCCTTTTTCAGGTTGAGAGCGAACGATAACCGATCCGGAAAGCGCTTGCATCTGGGTGCGGACAACATCTAACCCAACACCGCGCCCGGAAAGATCGCTTAATTTAGAAGCAGTAGAAAATCCCGGCTGGAATAATAAATCTAATACCTCAGCTTCAGATAAATTGCTCGCCTGTTCCGCAGACATCCAATGCAGTTCAACCGCCCGCTGACGGACGCGGTTCAAGTCAATTCCCCCACCATCATCCCTGACTTCAATAATCGTTTGATTCCCCTGATGATAGGCGCAAATTTCAATTTGACCTGTTGATTCTTTCCCCCGCTGAGCGCGAATTTCAGCAGGTTCAATGCCGTGATCGAAAGCGTTGCGGACTAAGTGCAATAGGGGGTCATACAACTTTTCTGTCAGCGCTCGATCGACTAAAACATCTGTACCCAAAAGCGTCAAATCCACTGGCTTTTTATGGGAAATTGAGAGTTGTTGCAACAGTCGGGAAAAGCGGTGAAAAATGTCTCCCAAGGGAGACATTCTTGCCTCCTGCATATCCTCTTGCACGGTATTTAAGAGGCGGCGCTGTTTTTCTAAAATTTGCGAAGATTGCGTTGTTAATAATTCGATCGAGTCGGTAGCTTCTTCGAGTTGCACCATTTCTTCCAAAACTGACTGCAACAACAGGTGAAGTTCGCTGTAGCGGTCTAACTCTAAAGAATCAAAGTTATTGGTAATAGGTGATGGGGAATTGGTAATTGGTAATTGGTAATTGGGGAAATTTTCTTTGGTTTTATTTGTTTGGATACTGAGTAGGCGATCCGACCAATCGCGCAGTTGACTTGTGGTTTGCTGGTGTCGTTTGTGGCGCGATCGCAGTTGCGCGATCGCGGCGTGCAATTGTTCGTTAATATTAGTTTGTCGGTTGTGGTTGATTAACAGTTCTCCCCCGATGTGACTGAGGCGTTCTAGCAATTCTAAATCAACCCGCACAATCGAGCGGGGAATTTTCACCGTTGGTGAGGAATTAGTAACTGGAGATGGCTGTAATTTTAAACTTGAGATAGCGTCAGGTAACCCTGTGCTAACTGATGGCGGATTGGAATTGTAATCTTTATTTTCCTTTGGCAATTGCTGCTTTGGTTCTATTTCTGGCTCGGCAGCTTCAGGTTCCTCTACAAAGTTGCCAAAAACATCATTTAAACTGGGGTGCAAACCACATTTCGGTAAATCTAAATTTTCTGTATTTTCTTGCTCTACTGCTGCCTCCGATTCATCCACAAAGCTAAATAATTCCCCATTGTTACTTTCCCATTCTCCGTTGCTATCAATTATAATATCTGCAATCTCTAGCTCTAATGATTCATCGTTCAGCTCTAAATTAGACTCGGGCAAATCTTCTGTTTCTATCTCAATTACGATCTCTGATTCATCTACAAAATCATAATTTTCTTCATATTCATTTTCATATCCTCCATCGTTTTCGGCGAAATCATCTTCAATTTCCCAGGGTTCATCGATTTCAGATGTATTAGCAAATAAATTCGCTTCATTTTGCTCGCTATTCTCTGGTATAATATCCAATTCAACTAAATCGAAAACCGAAGTTTCTAAGGGATTTAAGTATTCGGAATTGTCTGGGATTTGAAATGGTTCTATTGTTTCGGCTAACTGTTGTAATTCTAAAGAAGGTTCTCCACCACGGGTGCGATCGCCTGCGATTACTGCCTTCCATCCTGCCTCAAAGTTCTTGAGCGCGACTTCTAGCACCCGATGGGCGTCGAGGGGATGAGCGTCTAAGGCGGCGAGGGTGCGTGATGCGATCGCGCCAAACCCCGGTAAATTTAAAGACTCTGCCAACCCTACAAATATTTCCGCCTGCTCGCGCAACGCCGATGTTACTTGTGCCGGATCGGAATTAGTTAATAACACTTCTGCTAAACTTTCAAGGCGTTGTTTTACACCCACCTCAAAAATCGATTGGGTAATATCAAACCCCAACTCAACAGAAGTTGGAATAGGAGTTTCGCTATCGAAATAGTCTCCCAATTTCTCTTGTAACTGAGCGAAAAGAGAAACAGCTCGCTCGGTTACTTCGTCATTATTAACATAACCACCCGTAATTTCTGCCATTAAAGGTAAGCGCAGACATTCATAACCTTGCAACAGTAACCCTTCTAACTCGGCATCAATAACTACATCCGGGTTATACAGAGCTTTAAATACATCTTCCAAGTGGTGAGCAATTGTTTTAATTGTGTCTAACCCCACATTGGCAGCAGCACCTTTAAGCGTATGAGTTGTCCGCATCAGGTTATGCACTTTAACAATAGTGCGCTCTTCTGCCAGACTAAACAAATCTTGTTCAAGTGCTTGCAATAATTCGGGTGCTTCTTGAGCGAAGTACTGGTAAGCTTGTTGGCGAATGTCGGTGTCGTGGCTCATTGGTAATTGGTAATTGGTAATTGGTAATTGGTAATGGCTAATTGCCGATAGAGTTTAGGTAGGAGTTTAGTTTGGGTGAGAGTTCATCAAGGATTAATTTCAACTTTTCCTGCTGTTCAGTTGTTAATATTTGGCGGACGTAGGCCATTCTCAGCCAACTTATTGTTTCGTATAAAGATCCTCTGGCAATTTTCACAAAACGTCGATTATCCTGAAAGTTGTAACGACCTCTTCCTTCTGCAATATTAGTGCAGACACTATCGGCAGAACGAAAAATTTGCTTTCCCATTGTGTCTTTAGTAAATTCGTCCCATTGCTTAACGATATACCAAATTTCATTCGCCAGTTTTTCTGCTAATTTATAAACATCTAATTCTTCAAAATCAGGCCGCCCCATTCACTTCCTCAAATGCGAATAAAAAATTTGGTAATGGGTAATTGGTAATGGCGTTCCCAGGCAGAGCCGTGGGAACGAGGGTAATGGGTAATGGTCGATTTTGGATTTAATTTACAGCCAAGCTTTGCCACTAAATGCAACTTTTATTACCAATTACCAATTACCCATTACCAATTACCAATTAGCTAACTTTAAACCTCCCCACGCTAGCCTGCAATTGTTCTGCCATTGTCAGTAACTCTTTGAAAGAATTAGAAATTTGCAGGGAATGCTCGGAAGTAAGGCTGGCGATCGCAGCCACTTTGGTCATGGTTTCTGTGACGGACTTCGATTGCTCGGTTTCCAGTTGAGTGGCTTGGGTAATTCCCTCGACTAAAGCTTGAATTTGTGCCGTTGCTGTCACAATTTCATTCAAGCTTTGGCGGGTTTCATTCACTAAATTTGTCCCGACAACTACCTGTTGAATGCCGGTTTCCATTTCGGCGACAACTTCACCCGTTTCGGCTTGAATTCCCTGTACGAGTTGTTCAATTTCTGTAGTTGCTGCTGCGGATTGACGCGCCAAACTCCGCACTTCATCGGCAACAACTGCGAAGCCTTTACCGTATTCTCCCGCTCTGGTAGCTTCAATCGCAGCATTGAGCGCCAGCAAGTTGGTTTGAGTCGCTAAGTTGCCAATCAAATTCACCGCTTTGGAGATTTTTTGAGATGATTCGCTCAGGCGTTTAATTTTCTTCCCAGTCTTGGCAACTGTTTCGCGAATCGAGATAATTTCGTCTACGGTGCGGTTCATTGCTGTATCGCCTTGGCGCACAATTTGGTTGGCTTGTTGCACGGCAACTTCTACCAATGTGGCGTTTTTAGCAACGGCTTGAATTGAACTTGCCATTGCTTCAACTTGACTCAAAGCGGAAGTGAGTTCGCGGAATTGATTTTGTGCTTGTTGGGATAGTTCTTCAATTGAAATGCTGCTAGCGCCAGAAGTGTGAGCGACTTTTGCTGTAGCCTCCTGCACTTGAACGAGAATTTTACGTAAGCTTTGAATCGTGTTGTTGTAAGCATCTGCAATCGTTCCGACTTCATCGGTTGAAATTGGCAGGCGCACTGTTAAATCGCCTTTTAAAGTCGGCTGAATGCTTTGCAGCAATTGAATTGCTCGCTGTTGTAATTGTTCTTTGGCTTCTTTTTCTCGTTTGGCGGCAATTGCTAATTGTTCCGATTGTTGTTGCAATTTTTCTAGATAGTTAGCTTGGCGCAATGCGAGTCCTAGTTGAATGCCAATTTGAGCCAACCAACCTATTTCGGTATCTTCCCATTGTCTCGTATTGGAGTGTTGATAGCCAGCCAGCAGTCCCCAAAGCGTTTCTCCGACAAAAATTGGCACGATCGCATAAGCTCGGATCTGGAATTGCTCTAAAATGTCTACGTGGCAGGGAGATAAACCGGCATCGAGAACGTCGTTAGCTTTGTAGATGTCAGCGATCGCTATATTTTGATTGTTGCGATACCGACCACCTTGGGTTTCTTGCAAGTGCGTATCTTCCCAAACTGTTTTGATCTCTGCTCCCACCCACTGCATCCAACCACTTGTCACAGATTCTGCTACAAATACACCACTCCAATCAGGTTGGAATTGGTACACTGCTACTCGCTCTACATTCAGCAACAGTCGCATTTCTTGGGTAGCTGCTCTGAAGATTGTATTCACATCCTGGGACTGGCGAATTTTTTCGATCACTTTGGTTAAGGCTTTTTCCTTTTCTGCGACAAGTGCCAGTTTTTCAGATTTCGCCCGCAATTGTTTAAAGGTTCTGTCTTGCAGCAAAGCCATCCCTAATTGAATGCCAACTTGAGTTAGCAATTTCACCTCAGATTCTTCCCAATGACGCGGCCCGGAATTTTGATAGGTTGCCAACAAGCCCCAAAGCTTTTCTCCCATAAAAATCGGCACGATCGTGTAGGCTTTAATTTCAAATTGCTCCAAAGCTTCGATGTAGCAATCGGAAAAACCACCCTGGTAAACATCATCCACTACGAAACTGAGACGCTGTTGAAAACCACCGCCTTTTGTTTTCTGCAAATGAGTATCTGTAAGCCGAGGTTTGACCACATCTCCCAGTCGCAACATGCTGCATTCAACAATACCCGATACTAAATCGTCGTCTTTTGATTGTTGCGACAGAATCGGCGTCCAGCCAGCAGCGACAGACTCGACAACAAAGTTACCGCTCCAGTCGGGATTGAAGCGATAAACAACTGCGCGGTCGGCTTTCAACAAGCGTCGAACTTGTTGAGCAGCAGATTGGAAAATTGTTTTGATTTCTATCGACTGCTGAATTTGCTCGGCAATCGATTCTCCGATCTTACCGAGAACCTGAATATAGTTTTTCTCCCGGTTTGCTATAGCTGCTAACTGATCGGTTTTTTCTTGCAGTTGTTCTACATAATTTGCTTGCCCCAAAGCAATGCCAAATTGAGCCGCAATCCGCTTGGCAAAATCAATTTCATAACTCAACCACTGACGCGGCCCGCTGCACTGGTGAATGCAAAGCAAACCCCACAATTCACTTCCCTTAAGCAAGGGCACAATTAAGTTAGCTCGGATTTCAAACTGGAGCAGTTGCTCGGCGTGGCAATCTGTCAATCCACCATTTTGGGTATCGGGAATTGCTTGAATTCTTCCTTGCCGATACAGGGGAGCATAATCACGACCAAAGCAGTGGTCGTAATATCTATTTCCCAATGCGGCAGTGTAGCCAGCCAACACATCTTCGGCGATAAATACCCCTTCGTTATAATCCGATTCCGGAATCAATCGAAATACCGCTACGCGGTCGGCATTCAGCAGTTGTCGGACTTCCCGACAAGTTGAATGGAATAAATTATCTAAATTCTGCGTTTGCCGGATGCGACCGATGACTTTGCTTAGGGTTTGTTCTTGTTCTATCTGACGCTGCAATTGCAAGCGGAATTCCGATTGTTGCAGGTGCAAGTTTAGTTCTGTGGCAATGTGATAAATCAAGTTAATTTCTGTGTCTTGCCAGCGACGAGTGGCGCTGCATTGCTGCACGATTAACAAACCCCAAATTTTATCTTCAACCATCAGTCGAACGCTGATGCTGGCTTTTAATAGCAACTGCTGCCATAGCTGCATTTGCTCGTAGGTGAGTGCAATGCTAGTCGTATCTTCAATAGCCACAATTTGCCGCGTTTGATACTCGGTTGATTCATTCGCGCCAAAGCACCTACATTCAAGGGTTTGTCCCAAAGATGGAGGCAATCCCAATTCTCTTGCTTCTGCGACAACAACACCCAAGTTATCGCTATTGAAGCGATAGATAATCACCCGGTCTGCTTGTAAACTTTGGCGGAGTTCGCTAACAGTGGTTTTGAATTTTGTATCAATGTCCTCGCCTTGACGAATACTCGATGCGATCGCTAGCAATTTCTCGTGTTCTGCCTTGAATTTTGCCTGAATTGAAGTCTCCCAAACCGGGTGAAATTTTTGCTCTACGGCTGTTACTAATTGTTCTAAACGCAGCACTTTATGCGTAATTTCTGGAGTTTCCCAGAGTACAGATTGCTCCAGGTCATCTTTTAGACTGCTTAATCCAGTAACGATCGCTCGAATCGGAGAGTTGCCGTTGGTCGAATTTGTCTCAATTTTATGACCGTTTTTCGTTACATCAGTGGGGGAATAGGGTGTTGTAGTCATTGGTAATTGGTAATTGGTGATTGGTAATTGGTAATTGGTAATTGGTAATTGGTGATTGGTGATTGGTAATTGGTAATTGGCATTTTACCCTCGTTCCCACAGCTCCTGCCTGGGAACGCCATTACCCATTACCCATTCGGTTAATTTGCCACAGGGGAGCATTGGCGATCGCTCCAGCATTTAGTACCATCAAAACTTCTTGATTTGCTCCGATTAAGTAGCCTTGTAAATAAGGCATCAATTCGGGAGCAAATAATCCGATGGCAGGTAGATTGATCTGGTGTAGATGATGGCGCTCGATGTCGTTAATTTGTTTCACGACTAAACCCAGAGTTTTGTCTTCGATTTGGATAGCGATCGCCATCACATTTTCTGAGCCACTAAGGGGTGGAAATCCTACCAGTTGACCGATATCGACCAACCAGAGCATTTCGCCACGCCAGTTGTAAATTCCGAACACGCAACCAGGCATTTGAGGCACGGGCAAAATTTCATTCACCGACACCTGCATCACCTGTTTGATAACGTTCAAAGGAAGTAAGGCTATCCCTTCTGCCCCTAGCTGAAAGCGTAAAAACTTTTCTCCTTCTTCTAGGGAAGCATTGATTGCCTCAATCGTAGCAACCGATGTTGAATTGGAAGTGTTTGCAGAATCAATCATAGTTTTACAATTGGTAATTGGTAATCGGTAATTGGTAATCGGTAATTGGTAGTTCCCATTACCCATTACCCTCGTTCCCACGGCTCTGCCTGGGAACGCCATTACCTAATTGATTAATTGTCGAATTGTACGCACCAAATCTGTTTGAGCCACGGGTTTGGGCAAGTAAGCATCAGCACCTAGCATATTTGCCCACATTTTGTCAACATCGGTGTTTTTTGTCGAGCAAATTACTACCGGAATTTGATTAGTTCCCGGATCGGTTTTAATTTCTCGGCACAGTTCAAAGCCACTTTGATCGGGCAGAACGACATCAAGAATAATCAAACTTGGCTTTTGTAGATGCAGTTTTGCTTGAGCCTCTTCCCCGCTTTTGGCACTCACCACAGCTAAACCTGCTTGTTGCAGATAATGGGTGAGCATTTCTCTCTCGGTTAAGCTATCTTCAACTAATAATACGGTACTCATGTAAACCTCTGAATGAATTGCCAATTAAATGAACAATAGCCGAATTGAATTTTAAAATTATAAATCGATTCAGGTTGAAGTTTGAAAGCTTAAATTTGCCAGGGCTGCATTTTGGGTTAAAAATTCTGAATTCAAGTGCTTTTGCAGAGCTGCCAAAACTTTTTGCTCGGAGATTGGTTTAGCCAAAAAGTCGGTGGCGCCGACCATCTTGGCGCGAACTCGGTCAACAATACCGTCATTGCCCGTAAGAATAATAACAGGGGTATCTTTGAAGATGGAAATTCTCCGAATTTGGGCGCAAATTTCGTAGCCGTTGGCAACTGGCATGACCAAATCCAGGAAAATTAAATCAGGCTTATGTTCGAGCAGCAAAGGCAGGGCTTGCATGGAATCTTCAATGCTGAGCAATCCATACTTAGCCCCTGTCAGGATTTCCTGCATCAGTTGGCGTTCCTGTAAGCTATCTTCTACATGAGCCACTAGAGGTCTAACTGTTTTGGGTTTGGTAATGGCTAATTGGGAATCCCAGGCGGCGACGGGAAAAGAAAAGGCTTCTCCTGCTACTGCTCGATCCTCCTCTAGATTGGATGCATCAACTTCGGGGGTGGAGTGGTTTGCCTTTGGGGATGTTGTGGCGGGCGTACTTGGTGGGCGAAAGTCGGGAATGTTGGTCAGTAGTATGGCTTTTTTGCGGATATAGGGGATGAGACTTCGCACTAATACCAGTTCATCTTGCTTCACCTTAACCGCCATATCCCGCAGACTTCGCTTTCCATCAATCAGCTTCACCAGGGTTTGGTAAACCTGGGGTGAAGCCAGCTGTTGCAGTTGCTCTGGGTGCTTAATCACCGCCCCCATGTTGGGAGATACACTCGCCAAGCCAGCATTGCACCAGGTTTTCCAAGCTTGCTGCGCTTCAGAGAGCGCTTGTATCGGGTTGATCGGGATGAGTGAGCTATCCAGAATCGTTTGCTCGTCGGAAAAATTGCAGATGAAAGTCAGCGGTGCTTTCTCTTCCTGCTGGAGGATATCGAATAAAACTTCGGCGATAGTGCTTTTGATTACACCTACCGCTTGTTCGTGTTGGATCTTTTGTTGCTTCACCAAGATGGTTAAGGCTTGGTACTTCCAAGACTGAGAACCATCCACTTGGCGGGGACGGATACTCTTGGGAGGTATTTGGGGACAGTACTGACTCAGAAGTCTATACCAGCGCCTAATGCGATGGGCGCCTCCCGCTATCCACACCAGGCGACCCAGGCAAAAGTAAATGTTCCACGTTACTGGTAATGCTTGTACTTCCAGCTTGCCTGTAAACTGCCTTTGGCTCAGCGTTTCTAAGAGGTCGCTCAATTTGTCTTTAGCTAAATCGTTGGTCATCCTGATTACCTAAGGGCATTTAACAACAAATGTTGATTGATCTTGCTGGAACGGTATGTTTTTTCTGGCAACTAGATTCAGTATTGCTATTGAGAATCACCTTAGTATCGAAAGATGCACCTACCAGAGCGCCTCCTCTCTTCGGTTGGAATCATCGGTTTCGATGAGTTTTTCACCAGCTTGAAATAGCTGCTTGTCCCCCTCGGAAAGTATCTCTAACTTCGCGTCCAGCTTGCCAGCAAGCTTCAACTCGTATAAGTTTCTTTTCTGTTGTATCCCTTTTGTGAACAATAAGACACTGATGAATTCAACAGAATTTAAATATAAACTGAGAATTAAACCTACGTGTTAACCCTTAAAAAACCTGTAAAATGTTACCTAATACACATTTTCCTTGGCAGACAGCTTGCTGTTGTTGATCCCTTGCCCCTACTATTGGGGGCGCGGGAGAACATGTTTGAGGGATGCCATCAAGCTTGTTGATGTTGCCTACTATTGATCTGACTGCTTGATGGGAATTTCAATTTGGAACTCAGTGCCTTGCTCTGGTAGGGCAATACACCTAAGTTGACCTTTGTGTTTTTCCACCACAATTTGGTAGCTGATAGAAAGTCCTAAACCAGTGCCTCTGCCGATGGGTTTGGTGGTGAAGAAGGGGTCGAAGATGCGCGATCGCACTTCTTCGGGAATCCCAGGTCCGTTGTCAGAGATCCGAATTAACACTCTATCGGGAATTCCTCCTTCTCGATCGCCGATGGCACAGGTGCGAATCCGTATCTTCGGTAATTGGTTATGGGTCATTGGTAATGGGCGAGGGGAACTGCCATTCCCAGCTGCGATGCTGAAGAAACCTTTGCCGTTATCTTCGCCGCTGCGGTCAACTGTAGTTGGTAGGGAAGAAATGTCTTCCTTGTCTTCCTTGTCCCATCGATCGCCAACTGGTTTTGACCACCCCCGATCTTCCCCCCTACTGGGCGAGATGGCGGGGGAGGAGCCATGACCATCTTCGATCGCATCGATCCCATTACTGAGGATATTCAAAAACACTTGATTCAACTGCGCCGGATAGCACTCGACTGGTGGCAAATCTCCGTATTCTTTGATCACCTCTATATCGGGTAAATCCGTATTTGCTTTTAACCGATGTTGCAAAATTAACAATGTGCTGTCGATGCCCTCGTGCAGGTCAACCGACTTCATTTGCGCCTCGTCGAGTCGGGAGAAGGTGCGTAACGACAACACTAACTGCCGGATGCGGTCTGCCCCCATTTTCATTGAGGCTAGGGTTTTAGGCAAGTCGTTGCTAATGAATTCTACATCGATCGCTTCGACTTGTTCTTGAATTTGGGGGACGGGACTGGGATAGTATCTCTGGTATAGGTTCAGTAAGTTGAGCAAATCTTGCGTGTATTCACTTACGTGGCTGAGGTTGCCGTAGATAAAGTTAACGGGGCTATTAATTTCGTGAGCAACTCCAGCGACTAACTGCCCCAAAGCAGCCATTTTTTCCCGCTGAACCAGTTGGTCTTGCGATCGCTGCAAATGCTCGAATGCCTGCGTCAGTTCCTCTGCTTGCTTGCGCGTTTGTTCGAGTAATTCTGCTTGTTGAATGGCAATTCCCAGTTGCACGCCGACTTGGGCGAGCAAGTTAATTTCCTCATCTTGCCAGTAACGCGGCTGAGAGTTTTGATAAGCTACCAGCAATCCCCACAGCTTTTCACCCTGCAAGATTGGTACAAATGTTTCGTTGCGGGGATAACGTCCGGCTTGAGTTTTTGGCAAGAAAATATCTTCGATCGAGGGTTGATTTTTCACCAATGGCTTCCAACCATCGACAATAGAATCGGCGACAAACTCCCCACTCCAATCCGGGTAGAAGCGATAAATCGCCACGCGCTCGACTTCTAGTAGCTGCCGCACTTCTTGGGTGGTGGCTCGGAAAATGCTATCGAGATCGAGAGACTGGCGAATTTTTTCCACCGTTGTGGCGAGCGCTCTTTGCCTTTCGGCGGCTTTCTCCAGTTCTTCGGCTTGGGTTTTGACTTGTTGCAGGTATTCGGCTTGCTGCAAGGCTATTCCCAATTGAGTGCCGATCTGGGTAACTAAATATACCTCATCCCCTTGCCAGTGGCGGGGGCCGGTATTTTGGTAAGCGCCCAGCAAGCCCCACAGTTTGCGATCGTAATAGATCGCCACAATGATATAAGCCTTAGCGTGATAGGTTTCTAGAACTTCAATGTAGCAATCGGGAAACCCAGCGCTGTAGATATCATTGCAGATGCGGAACAATTCACCTTTAGTGAAGCGTCCGCCATCGGTTTCTTTTAAGTAGGTATCTTTTTGCGAGTTATTACCTAAATATGTAAACGTACATTTACTGATGTCTTCGACGATATCTGGTTGCTCTAGCTGCTTCTGGATCAAGGAATTCCACCCTTCGGCGACGGATTCTGCCACGAATTGACCGCTCCAATCGGGATTGATGCGATAGATGGCGACTCGATCGGTTTGCAAAAGATGCCGGACTTCTTGGACGGTATTCTGGAAAATAGTTTCTAAATCGAGGGACTGGCGAATTTTATCGACTACTGTCGCCAATGCGCGCTGGCGTTCGGCTATTCTCGCTTGTTCTGCGGCTTTTGCCAGTTGTGCCGATTGGGCTTTGACTTGTTCGAGGTATTCGGCTTGCTCTAAGGCTACACCCATATGTTCGGCAATTTGACTGACAAATTCGATTTCGTAGGATTCCCAGCGACGAGGACCGCTACATTGATGGATGCACAGCAATCCCCAGAGGTCTTTTCCTTTGATTAGGGGAGCGACTACGTTGGCGCGGACTTGGAATCTTTGCAGGATTTGGATATAACAATCGCTAAATTCGCCGCGATAGATGTCTGCGATCGCGTTAATTCTACCCTGCTGATACAGACTGGCAAATTTGTCGCTAAAGCAGTGGTCGTAAACTTTGGCGGCTACAACTGAATTCCAGCTTTCTCCCACATCTTCATAAATAAATTCCCCTTCCCAGTCTAATTCTGGATCGAAGCGAAACACGCCAACGCGGTCTGCTTTGAGCAGTTGGCGTACTTCGGTAGCGGTGGTTTTAAATATGGTTTCTAAATCCAAAGACTCGCGAATCCTGGAGATTACTCCGGCTAAAGCTTTTTGTTGCTCGGCTTGGGAGCGAGCTTGGGTGAGGGATTCGGTGTGTTGTAGCGCTACGCCCAGGTGTTGGGCAATTTGACTCGTAAATTCTATTTCCGAGCGCTTCCAATCACGGGGACGGCTGCATTGATGAATGCACAGCAACCCCCAAAGATCTTTGCCGTTGAGCAGGGGTGCGATGATACTGGCACGGACTTGGAATTTTTCCAAAATCTGGATGTAGCAATCGCTAAACTGGCCTTGATAGATGTCTGCGATCGCATTTACCCGCCCCTGGTGATACAAGGTAGCAAATTTTTTACTAAAGCAATGGTCGTATACTTTAGCAGCAAGGGCACTATTCCAGCCATCCGCCACGTCTTCGGAAATGAATTCTCCCTCCCAGTCAAATTCTGGATAAAACCGAAATACGCCAACGCGATCTGCTTTGAGCAGTCGCCGCACTTCGGTGACGGTGGTTTTAAAGATAGTTTCTAAATCCATCGGCGCTCTAATGCGGGTAATGACTCGAGCCAATGCTTTCTGTTGCTTTGCTTTTCCCCTTGCTTGCGTCACTAATGCTGTGTATTGCAGCCTCACCCCCAAGTGCGCTGCTATTTGTTTAACCAATTCCAGCTCGGATTCTTTCCAGCGACGGGAACTGCTGCACTGATGAACGCATAACAATCCCCACAGTTCTTTTCCTTTCAGCAGGGGTACGACTAAGCTAGCCTGGACTTGGAATTTTTTGAGCATCTCGATATAAGACTGGCTCAACTTGGCGTTATTAATGTCAGCAACGGCTTGAAAGCGACCTTGTTGATAGTGGGTAAACAGTTCCCCAAAGTTGCTTTTGTCAAGTCTCACCCCCAAAATTGAATTCCAGTCCGATACTTTGTCCTCGCAAACGCATCTCCCCTCCCAGTCCAACTTGGGATAAAAGCGAAACATCGCCACCCGGTCGGCTTTGAGTAGCGATCGCAGTTCAGTAGCGGCGGTTTTGAATATGGTTGCTAAATCCAGTGACTGCCGAGTCCTAGCCAATACTCTAGCTAGTGCGATTTCTTGCTCGGCTTGGTTTTGCGGCTGACTGGCGATACAATCTGGCTTAGTTTCCATCTCTGCTGGGGTTGGTTGGTTAGCTTCGCTGGTTGGAGTTGTTTTCATTTTGACTTGACTTCACCAGTGCCGAGTAGGTTTTCTAGCTGGAAATCTCTAGTGAATTTGTTTGCAAAGGCTGTTTGAATCAACGCCTCCTTGTTCAAGAATTCCCATGACTCCCGCAGATAGTAACAGTGCTTGTGCCCTATTCCCGAATAGGATGCCCCAATTTTGTCTAATTTTAGGAAGTAGGGGCACGGCAATCATAAAATCTTCCCTTGTAGATAATTTTCTCCTGCCCTGCCCCTACCAAACCGATGGTGCTGGATTGGCTTCCCTTGTAGGGTCTGACCCCTCATCCTGCCTTTTTAAGTTAATCTAGCACTGATATACCGAACCCAACACCTAGATGGGGAAGAGGACGCATCGGAGGCGGCGACACTGCTGACGCGGAGAATTTGGCAGATGGGGAAGATTTGGCAGATGGGGAAGAAATTACTTCCTTACAGCGGATTGCTTTTCGAGTGAAGGAAAGCCTTAAGGCGCAGCAGTGTGCGGGCACCCTTAAGGGTGCCGCTACATAAACGAGCGGTGTACCTCATACGGCTGCAATCCGCT
>DNGG01000437.1:875-1233 GCA_003486675.1 Cyanobacteria bacterium UBA11372 | reverse complement strand
TACCTCATACGGCTGCAATCCGCTGTATCTTCCCCATCTCTTGAGTTTCCCCGCCAGCGCAGTGAGTCGATCAATTAGTTAATCCGTGTTCGAGGGCGTAGCGTACTAACTCGGTGCGACTGTTGGTGCCGGTTTTGCTGAACAAGCGGCTGACGTATTTTTCGACGTTGCGGACGCTGGTTTCTAGGCGACGGGCAATTTCTTTGTTCATTAACCCTTCTGCGACTAAATTGAGAACGCTTTGTTCTCTCGGCGTCAGGTCTATTTTTATCGGTGGGTTGGTTTGCGCGATCGCTGGTCTTTGTTGCAATTGTGCCTTAATTTCTGCCAGCTGACGCGCTATTTCTTCCAGGTTTGT
>DNGG01000437.1:0-650 GCA_003486675.1 Cyanobacteria bacterium UBA11372 | reverse complement strand
ACTATCCGTACCAGATCGACGTTGGAGCAAGTTTTCTACAATCGCTACCAACTCATCAGGGTCAAATGGCTTGGATAGATAAGCATCGCATCCGGCGTTATACCCTTGAATCCGGTCTTTTGTCATGCCTCTAGCTGTTAAAAATACTACTGGCAGCGACTTGAAACGGGGATCTTCCCGCATTTGCTTGAGAAACTGATAGCCGTCCACTTGAGGCATCATGATGTCTGTAATCACCAATTCGGGCGTATTCTTTTGCAATTTATCCCAGCCTTCGTGGGCGTTACTAGCAACATCAACAGTAAAGCCGCTATCTTCCATATAAGCTTGGACGGCTTCCCGCAATCCTGGTTCATCATCCACCACTAACAAATGTGCCGACATCCCTTGTCACCTTTGTATTTAACCACTACTTTTCAATGTAGCGAAATTTAACGACGCTCTAATATCATGTCCAGTCGCATCGGTAACGTTACACTAACAGGTGAGCAGGTGAGCTTCAAAGAGCAGGTGGGAGGAAAAAAACAGCTTTTGACGCAATCAACTATATACAACCGATACCACCGGACTTAATATAATACCGTTTTCCCATGAATGGGAAATACTTGGGGTTGGGGCTGGTTTAGTTCAACTGTTTGTTTTTACCAAAG
>DNGG01000537.1:2170-5390 GCA_003486675.1 Cyanobacteria bacterium UBA11372 | reverse complement strand
GCCCCATTTTCAGGCAATAGTAATGCGCGTCCTTCTTCGGTTTGTTTTAGTCGCGTCGCCCGCTCTTTATCAATCGGGTAGCCTAACACATCAAACGAGCCGATTTCTTGCGGTGTCGGCTGCGTCAATGGCGTAAAAGTACTGGCCAGGCTTGGCGTTACGGAAAAGGCAATTTCAACTTGGTAAGCTAAGAATCCTATGACAACAATTAAGGCAAGCAAAATAACAATCGGACGCAGTTTCATAGATTTTTTTGCTAATGGGTAATGGCGTTCCCAGGCAGAGCCGTGGGAACGAGGGTAATGCGTCATGGGTAATAGGTAATGGCTCTTCTATTATATGCAATTACCAATTACCAATTACCAATTACCAATTACCAATTACCAATTACCAATTTTCACGCGCGACTGCCAACAGGTTGCCCTTCAGTTGTGGCAATTTCGCCTGCTTCGATTATTTGCTTAAAGCGGCGTAAGTCGTCTCCAATTTGTTGTTCTGGTTCTTCGCCAAAAAGTTTGGCAACTGTGGCGCCAATTGTGCCACCGGGCGGGTTATATTCTATCACTACTTTGACTTCCGTACCGCGTCGGGCTGGTGCGGGTTGAAACCGGACAAATCCAGAGTTATCAATATCTGCACCTTCAACGGAAGCCCAAGCAATTAAATGATTTTTTTGGTCGTTGATAATTTCTGCATCCCATTCGACGGTATTGCCTAGAGGGGCGTTGGCGATCCAATGCGATCGCTTCTCATCGTACACCTTTACAAACTTGAGGTGCTTCATAAACCGGGGCAAGTTCTCGAAATCGTGCCAGAAGCGATATAGTTCTTCTGGCGTTGAGTTAATTGTTACCGTTTTTTCTACTTTAATCGTTTGGTTTGTATCGCTTGCTTCTTTTTGTGCAGTCACACCGCGATAAACTAAACCCCCGCCTGCCACTGCCATTAGCGCGCCCCGTAGAGATCTTTGCGATAAACCATAAAGCACAAGTGCGCCACCGCCAATTAACGAAGCCCAGTTGGCAGCATCGCCTTTATTACTTGGCGTTTCTTGTTTGACAATATCTTTTGGCGTTGTTTCCATTTTTTTTATCCTCGTGCGTGCTGCGGGCAACGCAAATGTTATCAATCTACTGTCATCAATCTATATCTGTTACTTTTTTTGCTCGTCTGTCTGTAGGTACATGCCAAGAGTTGTAGCCGTTGTATCGTGATAATTTCTGGGTTTTTTATTGAGTTAATACTTTAGATAGATGCAAAGGTTTTGGGTTATTCATTATATGGCGGCGGTTTGGTTAAGCACAAAGTCGCTCCCTTGGTAGAGGACAATATACATATTAAACGGTAATGTACTTGTAAAGCAAAAATATTTTTGGATAGGATGATCTTGGGTGATGCGATCGCTTTATGGATAAAAACCACAATCAAGCCGGAAATTTGATCGTTGCTGGAATACTACTCGGTATGGGCGCAGCCGGATTTTTTGATGGCATAGTTTTACATCAAATCCTGCAATGGCATCATATGCTAAGTGGCGTTAAACCTGCCACAGCCATGCCTAATTTTGAAGTAAACACCTTTTGGGATGGCTTATTTCATGCTTTAGATTATGCGCTTACTGTAGCGGGAGTAACATTTTTGTGGCGCGCCCAGTCTAATAACAATGCTCCCTTATCTTTAAAAACTTTTGTTGGCTCATTGCTCATCGGTGCCGGGTCGTTTAACTTTATTGAAGGTACGATTAACCACCAAATTTTGGGAATTCATCATGTCAAACCCGGCCCCAATCAATTAGCATGGGATATTGGTTTTCTTGCCCTTGGTGTAGCGCTGGCAGCTAGTGGTTGGATTTTGTTACAAACAAAACAACCTAATTTTAAAACGTAGTCATAAATGGCAACCCGGCAATAAAAGAAGCGACGCAAGTCCAGATATAAAAACCTTCGAGATCTTCTTGGTCTAGGGCAGATTTCATTTGCACGATTGAGAAAGGAAATAACAACAGCAGCAGCATAAGAAAAACGGCGGATTCTGAAGCAGACATCATTGCACCTTCTATTTGACAATTACCAATTACCAATTACCCATTACCAGTAACGCACCAACCTACTGTTTCTAAGTGCCGAAGACAGATTTTGCCGTTGATTTGATAGCATTACCTGCATCAGCCAACGTCCGAGCAATTGAGCGCTGATTTTGCCAGAAAACGCGAGCGCAATTGCGCCAGCCAGCAGAGTACGGCACCAGCCCGCCATATTTAGTTTTGCAGCTTTAGTCCTCTTTATTAATCAATCGCTGAGAATGCGATCGCCGCGCGATGAAGCTACGTTACCAACTTGCGTCACTTGTGGTTTTAACGGATAGGTATTGTTTTTGACTTGCTGCTCAAGTTCTTCGATAAATTGGTAAAGCTCTGCTAGCAATTTGTCAATCGTTACCGTTTTATCAACTTCAGTATCTGGCTCTACTTTCATGTTTACCCTCACATTTTTAGCACCCTGATAATCCAGACTTGGTAATTGGTAATTGGTAATTGGTAATTGGGTTCATTGGCAGTAGGGGCGGGTTTTATTAATCAATCTGTGGAAAGAAACCGGGTACAAGCTGAAAAATTGTTGATCGAGGAAAGAGATCTACAAATAAACCCGGTTTCTGATCTCTTTAAACCCGCCCCAAAAGATTGACAATTACCCATTACCTATTACCCATTACCGCTACAAACCTGGTTTCAACAGCACTTTGATGCAGTTGTCTTTTTTGTGCTTAAAAATTTCAAAGCCTTGTTTCGTTTCATCTAGGGATAAACGATGGGTAAAAACTTGGGATGGATCGACTTCACCTTCTAAAACTCGCTCCAACAACATCGGCATGTATTTCTGACCGAACATTTGCCCCATTTTGAAGGTCAAGCCTTTATTAAAAGCTGCACCCATCGGAATTTTGTCTACAAAACCACCGTAAACACCCATGATCGAAAGAGTGCCGCCTTTGCGACAAGCTACCATCATTTGTCGCAGTACTGTAGGGCGATCGGTTTCTAATCTTACCGCCTGTTTTGCTTCGTCGTAAAATCCTTCTAAACCCGTGCCGTGTGCTTCTAATCCTACGGCATCAATGCAGGCATCGGGGCCGCGTCCGCCGGTCATTTCTTTAAGTGCTTCGCCTGCATCAATTTCTTCGTAATTAATTGTTTCTGCATTGGCGAATTCTTTAGCCATTT
>DNGG01000537.1:1680-2036 GCA_003486675.1 Cyanobacteria bacterium UBA11372 | reverse complement strand
CCGCCGGTCATTTCTTTAAGTGCTTCGCCTGCATCAATTTCTTCGTAATTAATTGTTTCTGCATTGGCGAATTCTTTAGCCATTTTCAGGCGTTCTGGAATTCTGTCGATAGCAATAACTCGTTCTGCACCTAACATGTAAGCGCTTTTCATCGCGAACAATCCTACCGGGCCTGCACCCCAAACTGCTACGATATCTCCGGGTTGAATATCGCACATTTCTGCCCCCATATAACCAGTGGGAAAAGCATCGGAAATCGGCAGCAATTTTTCGTCGGGAATGCCTTCGGGAACTTTGATTGCACCGTAGTCGGCAAATGGTACGCGCACGTAGTCGGCGAAAGCACCTGCATAGCC
>DNGG01000537.1:0-1375 GCA_003486675.1 Cyanobacteria bacterium UBA11372 | reverse complement strand
AGGCGTTGGGGTTGGAGTTATCGCACAGCGACCACTTTTGTTGCTGACAAAACCAGCATTGACCGCAGCCGATAATCGAAGAAACAACTACGCGATCGCCTTTCTTTAGCTTCTTAACTTCTCTGCCAATTTCGACGACTTCTCCCATAAATTCGTGACCGATAATGTCACCTTTTTTCATTGTGGGAATGTAGCCGTCATAAATATGCAAATCCGACCCGCAAATCGTTGCCGATGTGATTTTTAAAATCGCATCTCGCGGATTGAGAATTGTTGGATCGGGTACGTTTTCCACCCGCACATCGTTAGCACCGTGCCAGCAAACTGCTTTCATTTTTTCTCCTAGTTTTATTTTTTTACAGTCGTAGATTTATAGTCAACGAGAGTAGAGAGTAGGTTGGGTTGAGGTACGAAACCCAACTAAGGCTTGGGTTGTTGGGTTTCACTTACGTTCAACCCAACCTACAAAGAAGATCTCAGGTAAAATCCGCCCTTTTCAGAGAAACCTGGTTTCTTTGTTGTTTTACGGTACTAGCTTAGCCAGCCAATCTGACAAACTCGGTATTACTAATTGACCAAAATCACCATCAATGCGGTTGTATCCATCAATTGGCTGGAAGACATTATTAGGATCATCTTCGGATTTTGGCTCGTTTGTTCGCTGTCCTGCAAAACCGATTAGCGCTAACAAATTATCGACAAGTGGCGGCGAAACTCTTTGCAGTGCATCCAATATTCTGCCCACATCTCCGACGATAAAATCGCGAATTGGATGTTCGGCGGCGTAGAGGATGGCATCGGTAACCAATCTGGGGTCATAATAGGGCGGTATTCCTGTAGGTTTGACGCCTAGTTTGGTGCGAACTTTGTTGTAGTAGGGAGTGTTAATTACCGCAGGGCGGATGCTAGTAACGCTAATAGGAATTTTGTCGTGCATCAGTTCGACGCGCAAAGATTCTAGAAAGCCTTCTAAAGCATGTTTGGCGGCGGAATAAGGACTTTGCAACGGCAAACTGCGCGTACCTTCCATTGAGGAAATACAGATTAATGCCCCGCGTCCTTCTTGTTTAAGATAAGGTAATGCTGCCTTGACGCCGTATACTTGCCCCATCAAAGTGACATCGATAACGCGCTGAAATTCTTCTGGTGCGATCTGATCGAACGTGGCGAGGACGCCGGTAGCGGCGCAGTTTACCCAGGTATCGATTCGCCCGTATGCATGGATAGTTTTTTGCGCGATCGCATTCACTTGGTCGAAATTCGCCACATCCGCCACAACTGCGATCGCTTCGCCGCCATTGCTTTGAATCTCATCTACCAACGATCTCAATCCTTGTTCGTTGCGCGCAGCCACAACTACTTTTGCCCCTTTGCG
>DNGG01000249.1:1276-10355 GCA_003486675.1 Cyanobacteria bacterium UBA11372 | reverse complement strand
AGGCGCAATGGCTGTTGTCAGAAGACAACGCCGAAGTTCGCCGATTGCTGTTTCAAACTATTGGCTACGACCGAATTTGTCTTGAATTGCAAGCGACTGAATTAGATTCATGGCGCGAATACACCTTATTAAAAATCGATATCTTTGATGACTTTGATGAGCATCGAAATAGACGTCCAACTTACTTGTTAAAAATGACTTGTCCAAGTACCGGACAAATTCACGTTTTGCGCGTTCCACCTGATATGAAATCGGCAAGGGAAGCGATTCGCTGGGTAAATTGGGGAATCGATCCGGAAGAATTTGCAGTGGAGACTTGAAAAATAACTTTAGCTATCAGTTTTTCCCGATACTTCCTCGCTTGGGAGAATCGGGAAAAATAGCGATCGCCTCAAACAATTGATGAGAAATTAACCGGGAACTTGTGGAATGCTGACCCTGTGATGACTGTTTTGATTTATAATTGATAAATTACCTCTGATAAACAGTTCTATGACTGGCCTAGAAGTTTTACAATCGGTTCAATTTGTCACCGTAAAAGGCAAACGCCTTGCTGTCTTGAATGCGGAAAACTGGGAAGCGTTAATTGAGTGGTTGGAAGATTTAGAAGACTTGCAAATTGCACGTAAAGCCTTGGCTGAACTGAAAGCCGCAGGTGGCGATTACGAGCGTGCTGGTTGGCTTAAATGGGATGATGTGGAGGCTCAATTAGATTGAGTCGTCATCTCTGCGAGATGATCGGAAGATGGCTAAACGCAAGGATCAAAGGGAATTTAGGGTTTACGTGCCTGAAGAAGTCCACAGGCTACTGCAAAGCATTGCGGCGATTCGAGATAGTTCGGTCAATGCTGCGGTGAATGAGGCGATCGAGTTCTGGCTAGCTGACGAAAAGCAGCAGAAAACTATAGAAAGACACCGTTTGAACGATCTAGACGAACCTGAATGAATCTGGAAGAATACAATTAACAGTATCGATCGTAATAACATTAACTAATGGCACTGCTTTACCGAGGAATGAGAGAGGAGAACGGTAAGCCTAAAATTGGGCGATCGCCTCGACTTTTAGGAGTCAGATTAGGCACAGATATAGACGTGGAACAAATACCTGTAAACTGCTTAGATGAGCAAGGTTATCTGCGATCGCCAGTCGAGCAAATTAACTCAAACGAAAGAGTTGATATTGTCCTAAGAAATAACAAAGGAATGTCCACATCCTTATCAATTAACGCATTGCCAGCCTTTCGTAAACCGGCAGAATTCGGCGGTACAGGCAAAGATCCCTTATGGCAGATTGATGATAGTAAAATTATAGGAGACATAGAGGCAGTACAAGATAGTCCAACTCACGTTAGCATTATGCCAAGACAGACCATGCTTCTAGAAAAGTATGAAACTGCCTTAGCCAACACACAAAACGATTGGGAAAAAGTACTAACCCCTAACTCAGGAAATATTTAATTATGGCATGGATTTTTAGTTTATCTGCCGAATGTGGCTCAAATCAAGACGATGCCGAAAGTTTTGCCAAACACTTTCACGAAGTTTCTTGGCAACTTTCCAACGGCGTTGAGTCAAAATGTAGCGCCGAAACTTTCGAGGATAGCGAAGATAACTGGTGGACTAGAGTTTGTCCAGGTAGTATTAGTCAAGTTGGAATTCAAACCCCAGAAGATGCTTATCAAATGACTGAACTTGGTATATATCTATACAAATATTTACAGTCAGCTCCACGCTTCCGCTATGCTTTAGTTGGTGTAGAAGTCGATGAATTTAGAACTTACAGCGAACTGCTAACACCACCCCATGAGCTTAATGTTTATTCTCCTGGACTGGTGCTAGCTGAAACCTTATGGCAGCTTATAGGTTGTCCTATGAGTTTCAGGTTTTTCGCTTCAGGATACGTTTGGAAACCTTACGAGGGAGAAGTCTACAAGCCTTTGATAGCTTCGTCTAATTTGAAGGATAAACTTAAGGAGTTGCTGGCTGTTTAAAATTATTAAACAAGGCAGATGAGAAATTGAACACCCCTAAAACCAAAGGTAAAATCTGGATCGTCGAAAATGGCAAAATCCGTCCTCGCACCGATTATCTTGCCACAGAAGAACCTTTGGAAATTCGCCTCGTTGCCGGTGGAATGCGTCGGAATGTAGCAGTTACTATGAGGACGCCTGGAAATGACTTTGAACTCGCCGCCGGATTTCTCTACAGCGAAGGGGTAATAAGCGATCGCGCAGATATCCGCCGCATTACCCATTGTGTAGACAAAGAAATCGAACTCGAAAATCGCTACAACATCGTCAATATAGAACTCACCGCCGAAGAACTTCCAAATTTGGCAAGTTTAGAACGACATTTTTATACAACCAGCGCCTGTGGCGTGTGCGGAAAAACGAGTTTAGAAGCATTGCGACGCCGAGGTTTTCCACCGATACAAACTCAAAGCAAAGTATCGCCAGAACTAATTTACAGTCTGCCGGAAAAACTCAGATCCGCGCAAGGTATTTTTACAGTAACGGGTGGATTGCACGCCGCCGCCTTATTCAATTCTGAGGGCGAATTATTAGCAGTGCGAGAAGATGTAGGGCGGCACAATGCGTTAGATAAACTCATCGGATGGGCATTACTTAGTGGGGAATTACCGCTGAATAATCATATTGTAATGGTCAGCGGCAGGTCTAGTTTTGAAATTATGCAAAAATGCCTCGCTGCTGGCGTCCCTATTGTTTGTGCTGTCTCGGCACCCAGTAGTTTAGCAGTATCTTTAGCGCAGGAATTTGGCATCACTTTAATTGGGTTTTTGCGGGGAGAAAGGTTTAATGTCTATGCGGGAATCGAGAGGATTGAGAGTGCGATCGCATAATACTAACCTAACAACTAACCCGCCAGGGGTTTAAACCCCTGGCTAATAGCTAAAGTCCTCTGAAAGAGGACTAAAGAACAACAAAAAGACTCAGTCCACTTAAGTGGACTTACGCTATTAGCCAGGAAATTTATTTCCTGGCGGGTATTGAAATAGGTGCGCTATCTTAGTATTAAATCCCGCTCCCCATCCTGCTTATGACTACTATTACCTTTGAAGCGATAATCAAATAATACTTGTATCTTTCCATCCATAAGCAACTTCATCGAGTTGAACACCTCCAATGGCAATTTGCTGTTCGTACACCTTCTCGCCACCCATTGCTTGATAAAACTTGCACGCCGGATTTGCTGTTAAAACCCATACCAGCATCGAATGAATCTCTATCATCGCCAATCTTTCTACAATTGCTAAAGTCAAGCGGCGTCCTATTCCCTGACCTTGATAAGCTTCTAATATATAAATTGCCATCAATTCTCCCTGGTAAATTGCATTACCAGTGCGCTCTTTTCCGCCACAGGCAAAACCGATAATTTCCCCCGATTCATCAATCGCGACGTAGACAAACCCATCGCCATTTTTCAGAATTTGCACCCAGTTTTTCTCTCGCCTTTCATAAGATAAATTAGCTAGGTAATCTTCTGGGATAATGCCGCGATAAGTGGTGCGCCAAGCGTTTACGTGAACTCTAGCGATCGCACCAACATCACCAATATTAGCTTCTCGTAAGCAGTTGACAGTTGACAATTGACAGTTACCTCTCTCTCAAGCTTATAGGATGATTTGATTTCCGTTGAATTGCCCATAATAAAAAAACCTCACCTCGTCGTTGCGTAGGGACACGGCATCAGAGATTTATCGGACAAACAGATAAGGTTAATAATGCCGTGTCCCGGCTGCCGATTATGGGTAATCGAACTGATATGATATCATATCAATTCCGTTGGCATCAGAATTATTGCTCTCTCTCTTTTCTTCCTCTGCGTTCTCTGCGCCTGGAGCGGTTTTAATCATTTAGATGCAAACGGAAACGATATCAATTACGAATTCCATCATTATCGATCGCACTATAACCTTCACTACTCATCAATCCTAACCAAGGATCGGAATTCGGCGTTAAAAACAATTCCGCGTACACTTTTTCATTCAAAGCACTCACATTATTAATCGTTTCATTCCCATCGATAAACCATTGATGAATTTGACTGTGCAACATATATTCATTTCTGACCGTATCTAATGCGATCGCACTCTCAAAATTGCTTACAACTCGCTGCAAATTCTCGGCATTTCCATTCGGAAAGCGTTTCGCACCAATCAAAGCGATGCTGTTGCTATCTAACTTTGCATCGCTCGCATACAATTGAGCAATTCGCTGCCAGGTGGCTTCATCCGTAATTTCTCGTAGATCAGCTTTATTTCTAGTAGCAGGAGAGACATTTTGCACTAACGGTGCTTCTACCCGCATTTTACCTACCGCGATGGTTCCCGCGATCGCAGCGCTAGGAGGTTCGCTATTATCGGCGGGCATTCCCAGCAACCGGGGCGGATTTTGAATCCCCAATTTAGCTAAATCTGCCGCCCATTGACGTTGAATCGCGGCGAGACGCTGACGGTGATAATCCCGCAGAAAGCTTTCCCGTTCAGCGCCTGGGCGTTGAGTATAATTTTTGACAACTTGTTCGCCTTCAGCTAATTGGCGCAAGAAAGCTTTTGGGCCATATAATCCTGGAATTGCATCAATCGGGCGACCGGAACTGTCTAAGATGTAGTGGATGCTATTGCCGGTGAGGGTGCGTTCTAACTTGCGTCCGTCGCCAAAATCGACTGTAACTTTAGGGACATCGCGCACAGATTCCCAGTGTAAGATATAGCGATCGCGCAAGAATTGAGCAATTTCTGCATTGGGATACAAAGCAACGCGGAAAAAGCGGCTATTGGCACAACTTAAATCTTGGTCGAGTCTTCCCAATAATCGCAGAGACAGGATAGGTTTACCAGTTGCGATCGCTGCGGCTTTAGCTTGTGCCAAATCCGTATACCAATAAAGTTTAGAAGCGTAACAATCCCTTTGCTGACAAAGTGCATCTAACGCCTCGCGCATTTCCGGCGAAGGGTTATTCAAAGAATCGCGATAGGTATTAAGAAATGTTTCTAAACCGCGCGGTCCTTGGGCGCGAAGTTGCGCGACTTGTTGGGCGAGTTGCGAGGGATGGGAAACTCTTTCACTATACGCTGTTGGCACAAAACCCACGCTGATAACTGTGAAGGTTATTGCAGTTTGAATCAGATTCAATTTCATATTTTTTCCTCGCAACACGCCGGAATCAATCATATTAGACTCCCTGGGGAATGATTAGTTCCACCTGCTTGACGATCCCTCAGATAAATGGCGATGGGAAGGTGATGGAAAAAAGGAAGACAATAAAGACAAGGGGAATTTAAATCTATATTCTCCCCATCTTTTTAATCTTCCTCATCTCCCCTGCTCACCTGCTCACCTGCTCCTGAAGCTCCCCTTCAAGGCCCCTCTACCGGAGAAACTCTAGTAATTTCCACCTCTTCAAACGTCCCAGTTTCGGGCACATAAATATCTACGAATTGCACGCCTTCCGGTACTTTCAGAACCACAGAAGCATCCACCGATTCCCCTCTCGGAATACTATTAAGAGCAATAGAACCAGTAGAACTAGCCACAGGAACCGATTTATAAATCGTCTTGCTCACATAATTGCGCGCACTTATTTGCGGAATATTGATCGCATCATTCCTCCCCACATTATCCGCGAGGCGACTCACCCGCATCTGCACGGTGACAAAATCGCGCTTACCAGTTTGCGGATTTTCCACCCGCTGAACTGATAGTAACTGCACCTGCGCTTTATTGCCGAAAGCATTCTTTGCTGAGTTACCCGCCGGGGTATTTTGTCCTCGAATATCCTCGCGTTTGGCACCTTGATTATCCGGTTTGTTTGACGAAGAATCAAGCGGTTGAATTGCCCCTTCTGGCGCTATCGTCGTAGTTTTAGGCGATGGAAAAACCGGCGTCGTCGTACCCGGAATAGGAATAGTTTCTTGAATCGCAGGCGCTTTACCCATCGGACTAATAGAGGGATTTACCGTAGGAGTTGGCTGCGCAGTTGCCCCCGTAGTTGGTGTTGGCGTTGCCAGAGGGGGAGTCAATTGTAAAGCAGGTTCCGCATCAGCAACGAGTACGTTTTTAAATGCGCCCCCATTCTCAAGAAAAACATCAATCAACGTGATACCGCGCGGTACTTTTAACACCACATAACCATCCAAAGATTGCCCCTGACTCAGGGTGAATAAAGCAATTGGTCCCGATGAACGGTTTTGGGGATCGATGGATTTGTAAGTTTCGTTAGTGACGGGGTTGCGCGCTGTTGTTGCGCCAATATTAACCATGTCCCTCGTTGCGACTTTATCTGCAACGCGATTAACGCGAAATTCCACAGTCACTTCATCCGGCATTTCTGGAATTCGCTTGACAGAAAGTAATTCGACTTGCGCCTTATTCCCTAAAGCTGACTGGATATATGGGTTAGATGGCGTTGGGATACTACTTGTAGGGGATGGGGAAACATTGGTTGTAGGGGATGGAGGAACTGAATTGCGGTTTCTGTTCAAAGGAAGATTAAACGGCAAATTCACCTGTCCCAAATCCATGCCTTGATAAAGTAAAAATCCTCCCCCACCCAAAAGCAGCATCGTCGCCGCGCCAGCGAAAAAGCCGTTCAAATTCTTGCCGCGTCGTGGTTGTGGTATCCGCGCTACAGTTTGATCGAACTGTTGCTCTTGATTTGGCGTTTTCATTACTAACTCCGATTTTTGCTCCACGCCCCTTGTTGCCCTATTGTGTCAGACTATGGCAGCGAGTGACATCCCCATCAGAAATAATTTGATCGATAAAGAAGACGCACTGAGTGGGAGAGGCAGCGACGTGGAAAGAGGAAGACATCGTATAAATTTCCCGCTCCGGTTCGCCCTCGTGTTACGATAACGATTCTGTTTAATTTTCCCTATGACTGCAACCGAACCAGCAACCCAATTCCAATACAAACCCCAGTACAAACCCAACCAGCTAATTTGCGGCATGGGACAAACCGCAGTAGTCACGGGGTGGAGTGTTAAGTCTGCTGTCGCCAAACAATTACACTCCCAAGAGTATGCCGTCATCGGGCAACTATACTCGCCCACCAGAGGAATTAGCTTCCTGATTAGAAACCTACTAGCTAATCCCCACGTCCGCTTTTTAGTCATCATCAATGCCACCAAAGAAGACCGCAATGCAGGCGGTTGCGAATGCTTATTAGACTTCTTCCGCAATGGATTTGTTCCTGGAGTTAGCGATACTGGACGGGATTGTTGGGTCGTTAAATCTAAAATTACCGGATACATCGATATTGAAATTCCCGCCTCTGTCTTAGAAAGATTGCGCCAATCAATCGAAGTTCAGTCAGCAATATCGATTGCCGATGCCGTCAGTTTAGTTAAATCTTACGCCCAACGAGCAACAGTCGAACCTTGGGGAAACCCATTAGAATTTCCCTTGTCTGAAGTCATTCCAAATGTCCTCCCAGGAACGCGCTACGGACATCGAATTGAAGGCAAAACCATCGCCGAAACTTGGGTAAAAATTATTCATCGCATCAAGACAACCGGAACAATTCGCCCCACAGGTTATGACGGGCAATGGCAAGAATTAATCGACCTGATGGCAGTGGTAACCGATGAACCAACAGGGTTTTATTTTCCCGAACCGAATTACCTGCCAATTGACCGCAATTTCCTAGAAGAATATATCTCGCAAATTTTAGATGACTCGCCTTACCGAGAAGGGGTAAAATATACATATGGGCAACGCTTGCGTTCCTGGTTCGGACGCGACCAAATCGAACAAACCATCCAAAAATTAATCGGAGAAATCGACGCCGCTAGTGCAGTTATGTCCCTTTGGGATGTGAAAGACCACGAAAAAGGTGGAAGTCCTTGTTTAAATCATATTTGGGTCAGAGTTGTAGAAAACGAACTATCATTAACCGCGACTCTTAGAAGTAACGATATGTTTGCCGCTTGGCCTGCAAATGCAATGGGTTTGCGAGCATTACAGCAACATATTCGCGATCAAATCCAAGCCCGTTCAAATTACGATTTAAAGATGGGGCCGCTGATTACAATCAGTCAATCGGCGCATATTTATTCCGACTGTTGGGAGAATGCAGATAGACTAATTCAGCAACAATATTTGGCAATTTGTCAAGATAAAAATTATTACGATCCAGCCGGAAACTTTTTGATTGAAATAGTAGAAAACAAGATAGTCGTTAACCAAACGACACCCGGCAGCGGAGAAATAGTAGCTTGTTACTCTGGAAAAGATCCGTTAAGGTTGATCGGAGAAATATGCTCGGCTTCTCCCGCCATATGCCCAGATCATGCGGGATATTTAGGAATGGAATTACAGAAAGCCGCCGATTGTCTTAAAACGGAAAAACAATACATTCAGGATCGATAAAAATGTTTGAATTTACTAGACCTACTTGGGATGAATATTTTTTAATGTTGGCGAAACTGGCGGCAACTCGTTCTACTTGCCTTGCCTTTCCAGTGGGTGCTGTAATTGTGAAAAATAAGCAGGTTGTGGCAACTGGTTACAACGGTTCGCCATCGGGTTCGGCTCATTGTACGGCTCAAGGTTTCTGCTATCCTGGATTGAGTAGCTGCGATGCTAGTAAGGCGATGCCTTCGCGGGCAGTTCATGCCGAGGCGAATGCGATCGCACAAGCAGCCAAACACGGCATCTCAACCGAAGGTGCAAGTATTTACGTCACTCTAGAACCCTGTCTTTCTTGCTTAAAATTAATCGTTTCCGCCGGTATTCGCGAAGTTTTTTACGAAACCGCTTTTAATAGTGGCAATAATGCAATTGTGAGAGATTCCTTTGTGAATGAAGGTTTGGTAACATTAAAACAAATTCAACTATCTGAAGAAATCGCAAAAAGAGCCGCTTTCTTCTTATTAAGTCCTACCTCTGTCGCCAGATCCGAAGCCGCAGCAATTTTAGACAGTAGGTTGAGTTGAACCGATAGTGATATCAAGTCCCTTCCTATCGGACTCCTATGGTTAATGTTGTTGTAGGGGCGGGTTTCACCAGTTACTTTTGATACCAAGCGAATTATGTTGATAAACCCGCCCCTCGCG
>DNGG01000249.1:0-1133 GCA_003486675.1 Cyanobacteria bacterium UBA11372 | reverse complement strand
AATGTTGTTGTAGGGGCGGGTTTTACAAGTTTCCTTTGATTGGAAGCGAAATATATTGATAAACCCGCCCCCCGCGCAATGCCGATGCCAGGGAACATGATATGAAACCCGACGTACCGAGCAATGGTTGTATCGGCATTGTATGCGGGCGGGGCGGGTTGATATAGATTGTCTGTTGCGATCAACAATTGTCTCTAAAACCCGACGTACCGAGCAATGGTTGTATCGGCATTGTATGCGGGCGGGGCGGGTTGATATAAATTGTCTGTTACCATCAACAATTGTCTGTAAAACCCGCCCCTACAAATTCTTAAAATATATGCAACCGACGCTTTAGTGGTTTATTTTGGTTGGGTTTCGTCACCTCAACCCAACCTACCGATCTGATATCAAATCGAGTTAATTGCCCAGAATTAACTTTTCTCCCCTGCCCACCTGCTTGCGAGTCAGGGACAATGACTGCGGCGAATTTCTGTTATTTGATCGGCTAAATCCACAATCGCTTTGGGCATTTCTGGCCCGGTTAAAATAACATCTACGTGAGGAGGGCGCTTTTCTAGAAATGCCAGCACTTCATCTTCTGGAATTAAGCCGAGGTTAATCGCTAAACTTAATTCATCCAGAACCACAAGAGAATATTTACCTTCAAATACCACTTGCTGGGTATACTGCCATAATTCCTGTAGCGATCGCATTTCCGCTTCATCCAGGTGGGGCGTGTCGATGCAGCGGGGCAAGTCGCAGCGAATCCAATCTAACTGTTGCACCAGTTTAACGGGACGATCTTGACCTTGACGAATTCCCCCTTTGAGAAATTGAACCACTAAGACAGGGGTGCCTTGACTCGCAATTACAAGTGCTTGCGCCATGACGTTGGTAAAGAAGCTGCGGTGGGAAGATGTAAATACTTGTAAGAGTCCTTCAAGGTTATGGGGAAAGCGATGCTCAGAACTAAGTGTCGAGGTTTCTAACTGGGCTACCATAAGTCAATCAGGGGTTACGAGCCAATCGAGTTGGTCTAACGATATCTAGCGTATTTTTACCGACGCCTCCCTAGTAGAACACCACATCTAAGCTGAAGTCAATAGCTGCCTCATCTGTCTGTCGGCTATAGCTTTCTAGAATTTGATGGT
>DNGG01000450.1 GCA_003486675.1 Cyanobacteria bacterium UBA11372 | reverse complement strand
GTTGGACTAATTGGCACCAATGGCTCTGGTAAATCCACCTTGCTGAAAATGATAGCCGGATTGGAGCCAATCGACGCTGGCGATATTTGGGTAAATTCCGGCGCTAAAATTGTCTACCTGCCCCAACAACCAGATTTAGACCCGAATCATACGGTTTTAGAGCAAATTTTTGCCGATAGCGGCGAAAAAATGGCGTTGGTGCGGGAATACGAGGAACTTTCGGATAAACTGGCGCACAAACAGGGCGATACTGAAAAGTTGATGGCGCAGTTGTCTAGCGTGTCGCATCGCATGGAAGCGGTGGGGGCGTGGGAGTTGGAAACCAATGCCAAAGTAATTTTGAGCAAGTTGGGAATTGCAGATTTTGATGCCAAAATCGGCGACTTATCAGGAGGGTATCGCAAACGGATTGCGATCGCAGCCGCTTTACTATCAGAACCCGATGTGTTACTGATGGATGAACCAACCAACCATCTGGATGCACTGTCGGTGGAATGGTTGCAAAGTTATTTAAATCGCTTCCGGGGTGCATTGTTACTAATTACCCACGATCGCTATTTTTTGGATCGGGTAACAAATCGGATTATCGAAATCGATCGCGGCGACCTTTATACTTATTCTGGCAACTACGCTTACTATTTGGAAAAAAAGGCAGAATCTGAAGAATCTGCTATCAGTACTCAACGCAAACATGCTGGAGTATTGCGCCGAGAATTAGAATGGCTCAAACGCGGGCCAAAAGCTCGCAGTACGAAACAAAAAGCCAGAATTGACCGCATCCGCGACATGCAAGCGCAGGAATTCAAACAAGTGCAGGGGAAGGTCGATATTTCTACCGTTGGTCGTCGCATTGGCAAGAAGGTTATTGAGTTAACGAATATTTGCAAGGGATACAACGGACGGACTTTAATTAAAGATTTCAATTACAATTTCAACCCCGAAGATCGCATAGGGATTATTGGCAGCAACGGTGCGGGAAAATCCACCTTAATGGATATTATTACCGGAAGAGTGCAACCCGATTCCGGTACGCTAGAAATTGGATCTACAATTCACATTGGCTATTTCGATCAGCACTCGGAAGATGTGACGATGAACGAAAGCCAACGTGTTATTGAATACCTCAAAGATGTGGCAGAATTAGTCAAAACGGCGGATGGCAGCGTCATTACAGCTTCCCAAATGTTGGAGCGGTTTCTGTTTACACCCAATCAACAATATGCCCCAATTAACAAAATTTCTGGGGGTGAAAAACGACGGCTATTTTTATTGCGGGTGCTGATGAGTGCGCCGAACGTGCTAATTTTGGACGAACCAACCAACGACCTAGATGTGCAAACCTTGGCAGTTTTGGAAGATTATCTAGAAGACTTTAACGGCTGTGTTATTGTAGTCTCCCACGATCGCTATTTTCTCGACCGCACTGTAGACAAGATTTTTGCCTTAGAACCAGGTGGAAACTTACGCCAGTATCCCGGCAATTATTCAGTTTATTTAGACTACAAGAAAGCAGAAGAAGAGCAACAAGAAAAGGCAGCGCCACCCGCAAAATCTGAACCGGCAAAATCACGTAACTCTAACCAAAATGCCAAACCGGATAAGCCTAAAAAGCTTTCTTTTAATGAAAAGCGCGAATACGAAGCGCTGGAAATGAAAATTCCCGAAATGGAAGCAGAAAAAGAGGAAATTGAGAAGATTCTCTACAACAATCCTCCCAGCGGTTTTACTGAAGTGCAAAGGTTATCCGAGCGTTTAGCACAATTGAGTCAAGAAATTGATTCTGCTACCGAACGTTGGTTAGAATTGGCGGAACGGGTGAGTTAGTCGAGGGAGTGCGATCGCGCTGAGGATCAACTATGCAGAGCGATTGGTGAGCGATGCTGCCAAAATCTTGGTTTACAACGAAACTTTAGCTTTTGTCTTTTGAAAGGATGCTAGCTTTTTCTTCAAGAGAAAACCTAACCCCAATACACTTAACCCAAAAACTAATCCAGGCTCAGGAACGGATTGTACAAGGCTGTAAGTCACCTCTCCCTCCGATAGTCCTTCTCCTGTCGAAAGCAATGAAGAACTAAGGAAGCTGGTAGTAAATTCACGACCTGCCTTCGCACCTCGACCAGCAACAAAAATTGAAGTATTAACTCCTGTTGGGGCGAAGTAAAATCCAACATCTGTATTAGTTTTACTATCTACAACATAACTCAGTCCTTCAAATACATTGTTTCTCAACACTACAGAAGGAAAACGTATCCCAGGAATTTCACTTACCACGCCTACATCATCACTAGCCGTATATGTAGTACCCAAAAAGTTAAACTCAAGTTGATTGACGGCAAAGTAGCTAATTCCCAGTGGGACAACAACAGGTGCAGCAGCATTATCGTATGTAAAAAAACCAGTTCCTCTACTACCTAGCAAGGGTTGAGGTACATTTGGTATTGGGAGAATTTCTACGTTGAAATTGTATTTAATTAGCGCCGCGTTTGCGGGTTTTGTTTCAGTTACAGCAATACTTATAACTGTACAAACCGCTCCGGCAATTGCCATCGATAACTTTTTGATACCTGTCATATAACTTGCTCCTTAACTTGGCTTTATTGGGGGCAATAGTGGCAGACCAGCGCAACTGTGTCAATTGAGTTTGGTCGCGTGTCCCGCAACTGCGATCGCATTTTTATCAAAAGTTACAATCGCTTTCGCTCTTAACAACGGCTTTCTTCCCTTCCTTGCGTCGCCGAAGTAACAACGCCCCCACAGCAGGTAGCAAACCTAATACCGACGCAGGCTCTGGTACAGACTTGGGGGAATCCGGTACTAAATCAGCCTGGTAGATGCCAGAGGAACCATCGGTAAAGCGGACAGAAAAGACAAGCGAGTTGCCACTTAATATTTGACTACTCACTCCTAGAAAAGGGGCAATTACCTTGCCATCCAACTGCTCGCCTTCTGCGATAACTCTGGTCAAGCTGCCGCCAAGAGTCGTGTATATTCCATTGCGAATCTCTGGAACTCGAATCGGACCAGGACAAAACTGACGCGGAGGACAAATAGGGCCAGGAATTTCTGTGAAACCCACAACATCACCACCTACAAAGGCAACGTTACCCTGGTCTAAAGAAAGGCCACCGAAATTAAAACTACCTACATTTAAGCCAGCTAAATTGAAGAAATTGCCAATACCACCAGGAACAGGAGTATTGGTATCAGCTACTAAACTGACTTTTCCATCAACAATAGTGTAAATCGCTGTTGATGGTTGATTGCTGTAGCTAACGACAGAAAATGCTATATCGTCGCCATCAACTAGAGGCTCGCGTACACTAAAGTTTAAATCAGTTCTGCCACCAAGCATGATAGTAGCAGGGTCTACAATTTTCTTGATAACGCCCCCGGTGTAAGTGTAGATCCCAGAGCGCCAATTCAAGATGGTGCCATCAAGAGAAGTGCTAGAGGCAAACACCACATCGGCATTGCTCAAAGAATCAAAGTTGCTGGTCACTTCAGGAAGAGGAGTGGAACTGTCTACTACCCGTTGTAAGGTTCCCCCTGCATTTGTGAACAGCGCTACATTTTCAGAACTTGAACCCCCATAAAACGCTACGTTTTTGTCTTTAATAGACAAACCACCGCCAAACACTTTAAAGTTACTGTTGTCGCCAGGAAGAATGGTAGATTGGTCTATTACCCGCTCCAGCACTCCCCCAATTACTGTGTAAATTCCGTAGACATCGGTACCGCCTAATGGATTTAGTTTATTTCCTAAGCCACCAAAGACTATATTTCCTTGGTCAATAGAAAGACCTAAACCTAAGCTAAGAAAGTTGACATCGCTGAAAGGAACAGGTGTGTTGGTATCTACGACTGTTTGCAGCATTCCTCCAGCATTGGTATAAATTCCTTGCTGGTTACTACCTTGACCGGCAAATGCTACGATACCGTTATCTATTACAGGTATGTTCAAGAAAGTAAAATTGCCACCGCCCCCAGGCATCGGGGTATTGGTATCTACAATCTTGCTAAAGGTAAAGCTAGCAGCTTCCACAGATCCTGCTGTCAGCCAACCTAGTGACAAAGCGATCGCTACCATTTTTGAAAGTGGTTTGATTGTATTCGTCAGAAACAGCGATCTCATCAAACCTTCTCCTTTACCCTGTGCTTAACCACAAAGATACAGCTTTGTGAATGTAGCTTTCCCTTAATCATCCTGCATAAACCGTAAAGCTGGGATAAAGTTCTGATAAATTTTTCGTAAAATCTCTGTAACAATACGTAAATTGTTCGCAACCGTCTAAATGCGATCGCTTGTTGGCAACTGATTGGCAGCAGGCATTCTGGAACTGTTTGATGCTGTAGGGGCGGGTTTTACCAACCATTCTGTGGAACCAAGAAAGATTTCGTTCAACCCGCCCCGGACGGATATAATATAGTTTCCGTTTGCATCGGTATTACTGCGCGTAAGGTCAATTAGCCATTAGCCATTAGCCATTAGCCATTAGCCATTACCTATTTCCGTTTTGCCTTTACTGCTCTAGACTCGACTGTAAATGCTGGAATATCTTGCAGTTCAGTATCGCTCAGACTGTATTGTTCGCAAACCAAACTTAGGCGAGTTCCGCTAGTTTTAACTGCATTGACAGAATGAGTTAGATCCCCTTGAAAATACAGCAGTTTGTTCACCTCTGGCTTAATCTGTCCGATATACTTTTTCTGACAGCGCAGCACCAATTCTCCCCCTTCTAAATTCGGTGGAACTTGCACGTAAAGCACGCTGACTACTAGGGGAGGTTCTACTGTTTTACAATAAGACCTTAAAGAGCGATCGATATGCGGATCGACGCGGGAACCTTCCTGAAGTAGCAGGGGATTGAGGTAGAATGCATTGCAGGTGGATTGTAGCGCTTTGTCTAAATAGGGTTTAAAGAAGGGAAATCGCCGTTCCACTTCCCCAATTTCCGCACGTTGAAACACTACGGAAAACCCTTTAGTGCCTATAAAGTCGCGGTTGAGGTTGTTAATGGCAAGATAAGGACAAGCCAGAATTTCTCCGCGCAAATCGTTGAGGTAAGCAATTGGGAAGGCGTTGGGATGTTGATGATAGTAATTCAAGGCATTAAGAGGCATTTAAGAGGCAATCTTAGAAACCGGGTTTCCGATCCTAGAAACCCGGTTTGGAGCGTGGATCTCTAGTTTCCAACCGACGATTTTTCCGAGAAACCCGGTTTCTTTGTTTCTACCTCGATCTCTAGTTTCCAACCGAGGATTTTTTCGAGAAACCCGGTTTCTTTGCGTAAGTCTTGAAGCACTTACCCAGAATTCATCTTACACCCAGGAAAAAAAACTGTTGAGCAGCTATTTACAATTTTCAATACTGCTCAACAAATCTGATGAGATAAATCTTGACTGGAAGGATTTCTACCGTTCCATGCTGTGTTTGCTTTATTTTAGTAATCTTGTGACGCGAACATCGTATTCAATGCCTAGTGGATGTTCGTTTCTGGCTTGCACTCGCGCCATGCCGTCGGCTTTAGCTTTGGATTCTGCATCGATTTCATACCTTGTCGTGCCGCAGCGAAAAGCATTGGTTGTTGGTTCAGTGCATTCTTTAATATCGACCAATACTTCATATGTGTGAACCATTTGGGGCCTCCTCGTTCAATGTGCAAACGAATAGGATACACGGATAAGTATATGAACGCCCAGAGGTGTAAATTCTCAAACAATACAATTCTTATTAACTCTTTATTTTCATTTAATATTGTGTATATCAATTAATATAATCTGCTCAAAATGGCGCGAAGTCTTGCAGCTGAACCATCTTTCCCGATTGCGGATGCTGGAAGCAAAGTTCCCTGGCGTGCAGATGTAACCGACTGGCAACGGCACGGCATCCATAAAGTCTATCTCCCAAAATCGGTATCCCCAGTCCTCTCGCATCCGCAGCATGAACTCTCAACTGATGAGTGCGCCCTGTGAGCGGCATAAACTCAACGCGAGTGCAATTTCCCTCTCTCGCCATCACTTGATAGCGAGTCACGCTGGGTTTTCCATGCTGCCAATCGACTTGCTGGTAAGGGCGATTTTCCGGATTTCCCCACAGTGGCAGTTCTATCACACCTCGGTCAGCCGTTAAAGTATCGCAAAGCACAGCTTCATAAATTTTGCTAACTTGCCGTTGTTGAAATTGCTGGCTAAGTTGGCGATAGGTTTGTAAATCGCGCGCTAGTAGAAGAATGCCAGAAGTTTCTCGATCCAACCGATGGACGGCAGTTAGCGAATTGCCATCGGGTAACAAATTACGCAAGCGACTGAGAACGCTGTCTTGATTTTCCAAATAACGACCGGGAACTGATAGTAACCCGGCAGGTTTGTTGATGGCTATTAACCATTCATCTTCATAAAGAATGGGTAGCATTGGCTCAGTTTTGCCAGGGAATAAATTCCCTGGTTCATAGCTGAATTCGGTTAAAACCGACTGCAATTGAGGCTCGTTAGTCCGTTTGAATCGATCGGCAACTAGAGGCAGAGCCTCTAGGTTCTCGTTCCCAGGCTGAGCCTGGGAACGAGGTGTGGGAGGCTCTGCCTCCGGAACTAGAGGCAGAGCCTCTAGGTTCTCGTTCCCAGGCTGAGCCTGGGAACGAGGTGTGGGAGGCTCTGCCTCCGGATTTATTTCCTGGATGGCTGTTGATTTAGAGACAATATAATTTTGAGACAATCCTGATAGCAAAAACCCTATCAATGGCTGACAACGCTCTACACAAGCACCGTAGAATTCTCCCTGATTTTTGTCACCATTAGTACAGGAAGAACCCCACCAAAATTCCGCGATCGCCAATGGTTTTAAACCCTGCGTTGCGGCATAGTGGAGCAATTTTGGGACGCAACAATCACCCGTTCCAGTAGGCAAACCTTGGGGCATTAATTGTTGAAGCGATCGCGAGTTCCCTAAAAAATTCATTACACTGTAAGCTGCGTGCATCTGCGCCTGGAGTTGGCGGGACATTTCTTTCCGTTTTTGTTTCAATTCCCTCATCCGCTCATCTGCTGCTGCAATTAGCTGCTGAAGCGGTTGCAATGCTTCATCCCGTTGGCGTTTGAGTATTCTTCGCTCAATTCCATCTTGGCGACTTTCCTCATCGAGTTGTTCTAGGGCAACTTTAAGCGCTTCTCCAGTTAATGTCTCGCAGCATATTTGACGTTTTTCCTGTCGTTGCTGCTTGGAATTTTTATGGCGCAAGCTAAGTGCTTGCAAGCGCAATTCAAACTCGCGAGATAGGGTTTCATATTGCTGTCGTTGTGGAAGTTGCTTCAGGGTAATCAGTTCCTGTTTAATAGCTTCTAATTCCCTCAAAGTGCGGGCTTCATCCAGGGCAACTTGTTCCCGCCCTGGAATCGGCGGTACCCAGTCTTCAACGACGCTAGAACCATTTAGCAGCCCGGAGAAGGCTTTGAGTATCCCTGGTGCGCCACAAGGCTGTTCCACCAGCAAGACGCCATACATCTTGCCCTCGCGGGAATAGCGGTCATCGGTGGCGAGGTATTGCATTAAACTATAAGCGATCGCTTCCACCAAACGAGTGCGGGGCAATCTCAGCAAATCGCCAGTTTGAGGACAACGCCCTTCATACCAATAGGTGGGCGATTCATCGCTGAATGCAATTGTGGAATCGATGAAATCTGAAAGTGGGTGCAAAACAACCATAAAAAGTATAATTTCAAATCTGGAAACGGACACCAACTATCTAAACTCGCCTCGCCCCTATACAATACCGATGCAACCGGAAACGATATAATATCAAATTTGGATGCATCGTTATCGTATAGTTCAAATCGTTGTAGGGGCGGGTTTTACAGACAATCAATGATTCCCACAAACAATCTACATAAACCCGCCCCCCCAGATGCAATAACGAGTGCGAGGACACAATCTAAATCTTTTGTAGCAATATAGTGATGATCCAAATTAACCAAAAACTCACTTTCCCCACAATGGGCTGTGGCACTTGGGCATGGGGAAACCGACTGCTCTGGGGATACGATGAAAGCATGGATAACCAATTGCAAGCGGTTTTTAACCTTTGCGTCAGCAACGGCGTCACCTTATTTGATACAGGTGATTCATACGGAACTGGGCGATTAAATGGGCGCAGCGAGCAACTATTGGGACAATTTTATCGGGAATATCAAGGTGCAAACAAACAAAATATTTGCATTGCCACCAAGCTAGCTGCTTATCCCTGGAGATTAACCCGCAACTCAATGGTATCCGCAGGTAAATCTTCTGCTCAACGCCTGGGAAAAAACGTCGATTTAGTGCAAATGCATTGGTCTACAGCCAATTATGCTCCCTGGCAAGAAGCAGCGCTTTTAGATGGTCTTGCTGACCTTTACGAGCAAGGTTTAGTTAAGGGAGTCGGCTTATCAAATTATGGCCCTAAACGGCTCAAATGGGTGCATAAAAGATTTTCCGAACGAGGCGTTGCGATCGCTAGCTTACAAGTTCAATATTCCCTACTCTCTACTTATCCAGTTACCGAATTAGGTCTGAAAGAAGTTTGCGATGAATTGGGAATCAAACTGATAGCTTACAGTCCGCTAGCCTTGGGCTTATTAACCGGAAAATACTCGGAAAAAGGGCCATTCCCAAAAGGAATTCGCTCTCAGTTGTTTAGGCAGCTATTACCAGGAATAAACCCGCTTTTAACCTGTATGCGAGAAATAGCTCAATCGAGAAATAAAACCTTATCCCAGGTAGCAATTAACTGGTGCATTTGTAAAGGAACCATTCCCATCCCTGGAGCGAAAACAGTGGAACAGGCGCAACAGAATATAGGTGCATTAGGTTGGCAATTAGATACCGGCGAGATGGCAACTTTGGATAAAATAGCTGCGAGTCTTAATAAAAAAATGGTGCAAAATATATTTCAGACCAAGTAATGAGTAATTCTGGACAGAAAGCCGTATAAACCTGCCCTTTACCACCAGAATATTCTTTCTGGTTTAGACTCGTGTTATTGTTAAGGAAGCTGCCGTCACTAAGGTACGCACCATGACACAGACACTTCATAAAATAAAAGATCAACGGCTAGTCCACTCAGGAGTTAGTTGGCAGCAGTTCAAGCTTATCCAGACTGGTTTCGCTGACTCTCCAGGTATCAGGCTGTTTTACTATCAGGGTGAGGTAGAAATCTTGTCAGTTTCGCAAGACCATGAATTCTTCAGCCGGACAATTTCTGCACTACTTTTTATCTACTGTCTGGAAAAAAGAATTGAGTTTGCTCCTACGGGGAGCTTTACCCAAGAAAGGGAGGGTGTAGCTTCCGCACAGGCTGATGAATCCTACTTTATTGGTAGAGCCAGAACAACAGAATCTCCTCCAGATCTATCAATCGAAATAGTATTTACCAGTGGCAATGAGAATAAACTAAATCGCTACCGAGCGCTAGGAGTACCTGAAGTTTGGTTCTGGGAAGATGGTCTATTCAGCTTATACCACCTACGAGATAATGGCTATGAGCGAATCTACCGCTCTCTTGTACTGCCAGATCTTGACATCGATCTACTAGCTCGGTGTTTGTTGATGACCGATAGCGTTGAAGCAGGTTTAGAATTCAGACGAGCAATCTCCCTGTAAGCAAGTCACATCACGATTTAATTCCTTTTTCTAAGATGCTATTATTCATGACAAATTGTATAACTTCTTAAACCAAGTCACAAACTTCTAGGCATTCGGATGTTGTGGATTCAAGATACGCTCCATAATCGCTTGATGCAGTTGTCGCCCTGGAGGATTTTGCCACGCCAACCAGGTATAAATATTGGCTTTATCGCAATGAGCATCTGTAAATACTGCGCCTCGAATTTTTGCTTCTGCTGCTACTTCTTGAGCAAATTGCCAAAGTAATTCGCTAGCATCGGGAATCATGTATGCCAAAAATGTTTCTAACATGCCACGCATTTTGTTATCCGGCATTATCCAAATACCGAACTTAACCTGATTAGGAGCAATATGAATTAGACCTGTTTCTGGTAATGTTTCTGGAAGATCGGGAATACTTTTCAAGCAGGCATTCCTGATACTTTGCCATCGTCCTATAGGATTATCATCAGCATCAATCGCGATTCCCAGCGCCGAAAGACCAGAGGCTTGCAATTCAGTTTCAATAACATCTGGATCTATTAATTGCAGATAGCCATCATAATCTCTGATATATACAACCGGATTCTTTCTTGTTCCCCAATCAACACCATTGGCTTCCATTAATTCTGGTATAACGCGGAGATCTTCTTTTCCCTCTACCAATAGTACATTTTTATGAACTTCAGCCATTAGCTAACGCACCTCTATGCCCCGTTCAGCAGCTATTACAATTTGACGTTCGTTAAAAACGACGCTGGTGGATTTACCCCGTTCGATTCTGTGAATTGTAATGCCATCTTCACTGGGGTTTTCAGAACTTGCGATCGCTGCTAAACTTTTCCAACAATCACTGTTGTAAGTTGTGGCAAAAACTTGAACATCAAGTCGCTTAGCTGTTTCCCAAATCAGCTTCCACATATCAGACATCGCACTGAAGTGCAACCCAGTATCAATTTCATCTACTAATAAAACTCCACCTCTGGCATTAACAATTGCTAATGTCAGACCCAACATTCGCCATATACCATCCCCCATACTACCAATTGGTATGCGCTGGTTGCTATCAGCGAGGCGCACCACAAATCCACCGCGCGATCCTAAATACCTAGCTCTTTCAGCCCCAATTGATGCAATCCGTTCAATCTTAGGTTCAATTGTTTGAAGTGCTTGTGTAATCAGATCTTCTTCAGGAGTTAAAACTACTTTGTCAAATAAGCCAATCATTTTTTCTGCTGTTAAGGAGGATGATGTTACAAATTGCGTTCTTATCCCTGAATTTTTGATTTCTCTCCGGCTACGAAGGCGTCGAACATAATCTATAGAAAGACCCTCGTTGGCAGACAAAGGTAATTTAGTATCTTCTTTTGCGGTTTCTTTTCCTGTCCACTCAATTACCAGTAGAAGTTCTCGTAAATCCTCAAATAAGAAGTTTATTTGAGGGCTTTGTTCTACAGATATGACAAGTTTTTCACCCTCATTGTCGCTAGCAGCATATATTGTAAACTTATCACCTACTTTAATTTCATGACCATAAAAAAGGTGGCAAACATCAAGTTCGGGACTCCTTTCATGCTCATCCCCCCAAAAAGATTCACCTCGATTAATCATTACTTCAGGCAAGGTTTCCAGGCTAGTCCGCGAACAAAAAAGTTGAATTGCTTCTAAAATAGATGTTTTGCCGCTGTTATTTGTACCCACCAGCAAGTTAACTCGACCGAGCTGTTGCAGCTCGAAAAATTGAAAACAGCGGAAATTTTCGATTCTTAACGACTTCAACATGAGGTCATATGCTTAGATGAGCAAAGTTTGGCGATCGCACGTTTCATATTATACTCTCTAATTTAGAACCGTAAATCAAATCTCACGATTTAATTCCCTTAAAGCGTTCTTTTGCTGTCTGAAATGATTCTTGCATCACCGATTGAATTTTCTTCGGATCGGGTTTCTTTCCTCCCATTAAATCGCCAAAATAAACGCAAGCGGCTTCCCCTAGCGACCATGTATAAGCTGCTGCCCAAGATGCGGCGATGACGCTGCCAAAACCGGGGATAAATTTGATTAATTCTCGTCCAATTGCTTGGGCAAAAAAACCTCCGCCAATCGCACTCACAACTCCCCCAGCTTGAGAGGGTGTTAATGTTTGCCCGTATACTGTCCCCAGTACCCCTACCATCGAGCCTTGCAACGCAGTCAGTACGGGCATTGTGGCAAATGGCAGGGGAACTGCGGCGAGGGTAGCTGCCATGATGCTAAATGCTAATACGTAACGCCGCCCCACATCCCGGTAGAGGTTGCCAATTTTTTCCCCTGTTTCTTTATCTAATAATTGATGAATCGCACCTGCTTCGGCTTCGGGGAGTAAATCTGCTAATGTATCGCGCAATGCTTCTAAGCCGTAAAATACGGGCGTGTAACCGTCTTCTTCTAAGGTAAAGTCGATTAAAACTGAGCGATTATACAATCCTTTAAATGCTTCCTCTATTGCCGCAAAGGCTCGCTTTACTTCCTCATATTCCGGTGGATAAGCTGGATGGTTGTCCGTACCGGGCGGATAAATTTCATGCAAGCAAGTCACTGCTAACAAACAGGGTATATCTGGATATTTTTGTCTCAATTGTTGGGCAATTTGTCGCAAGGTGTCGGTGGCAAAGTCGTTAATTTTAACTGTTAAAATCAAGACTCTCGCACCGCGACTATCCTGTTGCAAATCTCCAATCAGTTCTTGAATAATTGCCTCAGTATCTTGCTTGATATCTCCCAGTCCGACTGTATCGGTAAAAATCAGCAACGGCAGATCGCTCGAAGGATAAGCATAGCGTTCGGTATGTTGCGTGTGAGGACGAAAACCTTGCCCGACAATTTCTGCGGAAACTCCCGTCAATCCCCGCACAATTGAACTTTTCCCCGCTTGCGGTTTACCAATTAAAAGGGCTTCTGTAGTTGGTAATTCTGCCCGCACAGTCTCTAAAATTTCTGCAACTTGCGCTTCGCTGACGCTAAACCATTCCACCACCCTCTGCGATACTTGTTCTACGGGTAAAAATTGCGTCAAACGTGTCGTTGCGTTGTTCCAAACACCCGCGATGCGGTTTTTCCAGATACCGTTTACCGGCTTAGTTTTTTTTTCCCGATCTCGTTGCTCAGTCATATTATGTTCGGTTGCATCGCAAGTGTATAGTAGGGGCGGGTAATACCTGCCCATTCTGTGCTACCACGAGATATTTCCTTAAACCCGCCCCTACAACCATGAAAGATAACCTGGTTGTAGCCCTTTTACCCACTTCCGTTAGATTGAATTTAAATCTGCAATCTGCAATCTGCAATCTGCAATCTTATATGCCCGCAATGGTAAAAGCTGCCCAGTGGTATGGATGAGCAAAGGGTGGTTGGGATGAACTCATTTTAGCTGTATCTTCTTGCAGGAGGTTGGCTTGGGTTCTGAGGTATTCGCTGATACTGGGGGCTTCGTCGGCTAATTGGGTGGCTAGGTTTTGATACCATTGCGCGAGTTCGCTGTAGGTGAGGGCGCGCAGCCATTGCTGTGCTTGTTTTAGAGCGTCTGCTGGGGCGATGCCTTCTTTGATCAGTCGGTAGAATTCAATCGTTAATAAGGTACGGGAAATCGCTTCTACCCTCCACAAGGAACTGGTTACATTGGTTACGCCACGGCTGAGGAAAGCACTGACTAAGCCGACGGATTCGGTGGCGATCGCACTCTTACCTGTGACGGCGATTTCACTAGCCGATAGGTAAACCAGTTGGTAGCTGTTAAGGTAAAGGCGGCTAATATCTTCCAGGGTTAATTGGTCTGGGTAAGCTAAAGCTAGGGCAGATTGACTTGGTATTTTGGGGCGATCGCTCGCCTTCCCGGTGTAGTGAAAGATACCGTATCCAGAGGCAAGCGCGGTGAGAATCCTTTCTTTAGTAGCGATCGCATCATCTATCCGCGTCGCATTCTCGAACATCTGGGTCACACCCGCTGCCTCAATTTGGGTATAAAGTAAAGCTTCTTCCCCTTCCCGGTGAGGACATTCGACACACACTAATCTTGTCGCCCGTTGCGGATCTGATGGCGGGGAAATTTGTCGGAGTCGTTTTAAGGTTAAACCGATTTGGGCGCTGGGCAGGTAGGAAACTGTGAACCGCTCTGGGAACAAGGCATGGAGGGGCAAGCGGTGCAAGTCGCGGTGAGGAATTAGGATCAGGTTATTGACAAAAGCAGGTATTTCTGATATTAGTTCTGGGATATTAAGAATAATTGCCAAATTATTCAATTTTTCGACTAAGTTGTCTCGCCATCTGGGCGTTGCTCCCTCTTGCTGTTGTTCTAACTGGCGATATTCTTCATATTGTTGATTCCAATCTTGCACCCAATTGTCCAATTCCCGCAGGCGTTGCACAGCTATCGCCAGTTCTTCCCCAGAGGGTGGGGGTGCGCTTTGGACGATGGGTTGGGGGGCGTCGGGTTTGAGAATAAAAGTGGTGAGGGCGGCGGGGCTGAGGTGCCAGTAAATAATGGCGGTTGAGGGATTGAGCAGTTGTTGCATTTCATCCCAGGTAGGGCTTGTTTCCCGATCGAGCCAGTCGCCTAAAAACCAGCTAAAGCAGGCATTTTTGCCTTTTTCTGCAAGTTCGAGGGCTTGGGACAGTTGCCCAGATTGTACAGCTAAATCTACCATTAACTGGTGAAAGCCGATGGATTGAATCAGTAAGGGGATACCAAGAATACCCGATTGTTGTTCTTGCTCGATTAAACGTTGTAACAACTCGGAACCTTGTTCACCTAGCGATCGCGAGCGCTCAATTTGACCTAAACTCAGAGCGGCTCGCATCAAGTCTTGCAATAGTTGCAAATATCCCAGAGGCGATGCAGATGGGGTGAGGGTATTGAGGGCAAGTTCGTACTCGGAAATCGCTTTGCGCCAATAGTTGTGGGGGTAAAGCGCCATACGTCCTTGGTCGTAGTATGCATTGCCTTTAGCGCGATGCAATTGACCCCAACCTTCTGGTTGTGCGGTGGGTTGGATGTATTTTAATCCTTCGTTAAAGCTGGCGATCGCATCTTCAAACCTTCCTAATTCTGCTAAAGCTTGTCCCCGGTTATTCCAAGCCCAATGTGAAGTTGGTTCGATTTGCAACACCCGCTCAAAAGTAGCGATCGCTTCTTCATATCGTCCCAAATCTGCTAAAGCGACGCCTCGGTTACTCCAAACCGCACTCGCATGGGGATCGAGTTCTAAAGAGCGATCGTAAGATCCGATCGCCGCTTCCGCATCTCCAGCCGTTTGTTGCTGCACGCCTAAATTAAACCAGCCATCCGCCGTATCCGGTTCTATTTGATTCATCGCGCTGGCTTTATTAATCAGTTCCTGAATAATCGCCTGCGGATCTGTGGCATCAATTTGCAGTTGATCGGCAAGTTGCTCAACTAAAGCTTGGTCTTGCTGTAACAAATCGAACAACTCATC
>DNGG01000440.1:9188-14740 GCA_003486675.1 Cyanobacteria bacterium UBA11372 | reverse complement strand
AGGGATTTAAGTATGTTGCAACTCGCAACGATTATATTAAACAATCTGAATGGGTAGGTTTCAATCCCTAATAGGGATTTAAGGCATAAAGGGGGTAATCAAAGCGGATTTAGTATCAACTACTTTGGTTACTGATTGTTTTACCCTTGGAGATCCGATATTAACCGCGTCTTGACCTTTCTAACTAAAAGACTTGCTTGTGAAATATCGCCCTCATCAAATGGGCTTAGTTCCTCTAGTAGCTGCATGTCGCTATCATCCAAGATAAGGGTTAGCATCCTCTTGACTTTCTCGTCACTACATATAGGGTCTATCGCTAAGTCGATCAACTTCCAGCACTCTTTTTCTATAACCCAAGCCTTTTGTCTTGGTTCCTCAGCAATCCGGTTTCTTACGTGGTTAACCCATTTTCGGTATCTTTCTTCATTGGTGGGCATTTTAACCTCTCCCTTAGTTCCACCTATCCATCGCCTTATTAAATGCTTGGTTTCAATCCCTCATAGGGATTTAAGTATGTTGCAACCAAGGTTTCACGCCGACTAAAAGGCGCTAACTATGGTTTCAATCCCTCATAGGGATTTAAGTATGTTGCAACCCTGGACTGGGTAAAGTCTGGGGGCTTTTTAGTTGACAGTACCAGTATACTATGCTAATATATAGCGCGGCATAGTAGGAAACTAATAGCCATGAGTAACGAAGAAATGGCGGAAATATCATTAGACGCACGGGTATACACTAAGCTGGAAAAGTTCGCTAAAGCACGAGGCATCACAATGGAAGATGCATTGATCGAGCTATTAGGCAGTCATAAAGCCCCCAAGACAAAAGCTAAACCTAAAGGTTTCACCCCGACTAAACGGCGCTAACTATGGTTTCAATCCCTCATAGGGATTTAAGTATCCTGCAACGCAACACCACTTCCACCTGCCCGTAGGCGTCCAAAAGTGACCTTGGGCGAACATTCTGCATAAGTATTAATACCCAAGATTCCCTTGACGCTCGCACTTAAACCCTTTTGCCTTCCACTCTACTAAATTTACTTCAGATAGCCGCCTGACCTCGGCGCACTGGGGCGAGTAAAATTGACCGATAATCGCCCATAACAAACTGCGAGTGACATCAAACGCAGTGACTAAAGAGTTTTCGCGATTCCCAGGAATTCCCTTTTCTTTGACGATATCTGGCTCTACCCAAATTCCCTTCGCACCTAAAATAATTTGAGCCATCCATTTAGCGCGGGGTAAATGGGTGGGAGAAGTGATTAAAATTACCTTACGAGCTTGCCACTTTTGCAAAATCGGCAGGCTGTAATAGAAATTGCCAAATGTGGAATCGGCACACTTTTCTACCCACACATTTTCTAGGGAAGTTTTGGCTCTTTGAAAAATGAGTAATATACAAGGATCTTGGGAACCTTTGGAAATCAAAATCGGTATTTGAGGATATTCTTTAGCTAACTCGGCAACGTGAATTTCCCTGGTAATGCTGCCTCCGAGTACGAATAAGGCATCGACAGGCTTTTTTGCTGCTGCTTGCAATGTCAGGTTGAGATTAATCAGCCAAATTCCCATTATCAGGCAGAAACCAAGAATACCCAATCTCAAAAATTTCTGGCGACGAGGTTTCATAATTGCAGATTTAAGATTTTAGATTGCAGATTTAATCTAAATCTAAAATCTGAAATCTAAAATCTAAAATTCTCCTTTTAATTGGGTGACTAGATGAACTAATTCTGGCAAAATTAACTGGGAGATGGCTAGTTTGACGGCGTTGCTGGAACCGGGGAGGGAGAATACCAGTTTACCTTGATAGACGCCCGCGATCGCTCTCGATGCGATCGCTCTCGAACCTATCTCCTGGTAACTCAAGTAACGGAACAATTCCCCAAATCCGGGTAATGTTTTTTCTAAGAGGGATGCGATCGCATCATATGTCGTATCTCGCGGTGCTATCCCCGTCCCGCCATTAAAAATTAAAGCATCCAAATCGGCACGCTTTCCCCATATTTCCATCTGCGCCCGAATTTGTTCCGGTTCATCTTTGACAATCGTATAATCTATTACTTGATGTCCGGATTCTAGGAGCAATTGCTTAATTATCTGACCGCTTTTATCCGTTTCCTGTGTGCGCGTATCGCTGACGGTAATAACAGCGCAATTTACGGCAATTTGAGTCGAGTCGGGGTGAGGTTGGGGTGTCATAGTAGTGAATTGGTAATTGGTAATTGGTAATGGCTAATTGCTAATAGCTAATTGGTAATTGGTAATTTGTGAACAGGATTTCATATTTACAATTTAAATTTAATCCAATATTACCAATTACCCATTACCCATTACCCATTACCTATTTAGACTTGCTGAAGCCTAAACCATTTTCTTCGGCATAGCGTTGCATAAAGCGCATAAAGCGATCCCATTCGTCGGGCGATCGCATGATGTACAGTGCTTCTAATGCTTCCGGTTGACCATTGATAAATTTGGCTTTGACTTCCCGCGTCATCAATTCGCCTTCTTCATCAATTAGGTACATGCCGGTGATTTCGTCGGTACTGGTGCTGCTAAGCGCTTTCGGTTTCTCAAAATAAAACGTTGCTGTGCCTGTGCTACCATCCTTGGCGCGCGTTAGGCGCACGTCGGGAATTGCGTCTTCGTCGATACCTCTGGAAAACTGGATTTGAGCCATGCGATCGGAACCGTTAATTTTTGTAAAGGTTTATCATAATATCTTCTCATCAAATGCTGCTTTCTGGCATTTTTGTCGCAAAGGACACTCAGTACATCGGGGAGTTTTGGCGGTGCAGACTGCGGCACCAAAGTCTAACAGGGCTAAATTCCAGGTGGCAACGTTGGTATCGGGTGCTACTTGCTCTGCGGCTTGTTGTAAGGGTTTAGAACGGGCTTTAACGCGATCGCTCGTAGCCAACCCAAAAAATCGCTCTAAAATGCGCGCCACGTTGGTATCGATAATCGCTTTGGGCTGTCCAAAGGCGTTGGCACAGATGGCGCGGGCGGTATAAATTCCAACACCGGGTAATTTTAATAACTCTGCTTCGGTTTTGGGGATATTTCCGCCATATTTTGATTGAATCATCCCGATTGACTGGCGCAACCGTTCGACGCGGAATCCCAGTCCCAAAGGCTGCAAAATGCTGCTAATTTCTGCAAAAGGTGCAGCAGCTAAAGCATCCAGAGTCGGATATTTTTGCATAAATGCCTGGTAAATCGGCGCGACTAAAGCGGCATTGGTTTTTTGCAGCATTAATTCTGCCACCAAAATCGCGTAAGGATCTGTTGTATGACGCCAGGGGAAGTTTCGCAAATGTTGCTGCGCCCAAGTTTTAATTTGCTGGCGAAACCAGGTAATTTTATCTTCATCGAGATGTAGAGACGTTACATGTAACGTCTCTACATCATCAAGATGCATCGCGCTCCAATAGTAGGGTAACGGGGCCATCATTTTCAATCGAGACTTGCATCATGGCGCCAAATTCGCCGGTTTCGACTTTTAATCCGGTTTGGCGTAGTTTATCTACAAAGCGATCGTACAAGTTTTTTGCCGCTTCTGGTGCGGCTGATTTATCAAAAGAGGGGCGGCGACCTTTGCGACAGTCTCCATACAGGGTAAATTGACTGATAACTAACAGTTCGCCGCCAATTTCTTGCACCGATTTTTGCCAGCGATCGCCGTTATTTTCATCGCCTGGAAATAAGCGCAATTCCAAACACTTGCGCGCCATCCAGTCAAGTTCGGCTTCGGTATCTGCGTCAGCAATACCGACAAGTAAATTCAGTCCTCGCCCAATTTTACCCACAATGTTACCGTTAACCGTAACTTGAGAAGATTTAACTCTTTGAACAACTACGCGCATGGGAATTTCAGATTTAAGATTGTAGATTGCAGATTGGGAATTGCAGATTGCAGATTTTAGATTTTATCTTACATCTGCAATCTTAAATCTTCTTAAATCTGCAATCTTAAATCTTAAATCTGCTATTTACCAAAGCCTTTACCGCGATTGGTAGAAGGCAAACAGATACAGTTTTCTAGCTGCGATCGCAACTTGTCGTGGTCTAAGTTCTGCCCGATCAATACCACTTGGTTTTTCGGCTGACCTTGCCATTCTTCATCCTCTAGGGTAAACCGCTTGCCGCACAAGTGGAAAATATGCCGCTTGGGGCTTTCATCAAACCACATAATGCCTTTAGCGCGGAAGACATTTTCCGGTAGTTGATTATCTAAGAAATACTGGAACTTTTTGATCGAAAGCGGTTTGTCGCTTTGGAAAGATATCGAAGTAAATCCATCATTTTCCAAGTGATCGGAATGATGGTGATGGTCGTGATGGTCGTGATGATGGTCGTGATGATGGTCGTGGTGATGGTCGTGGTCGTGGTCGTGTTCGTGTTCGTGGACGCATTTACCGTGGTCGTGGTCGCACTCTGAATGGTCGTGGGCGTGCGCGCGATCGTGGTCGTGGTCGTGGTGTTCGTGCTTGTGTTCTTCGGTGTCGAAATATTTATCCGACTCGAATAAACCGACGCTGAGAACCAAAGGAAGAGGAACTTGCGATCGCGTAGTTCTTAAAATTCTCGCACCTTGTTTGATATCGCGAATTCGGATTTCCAATCTATCGAGATCTGCTTCATCCACCAAATCGGCTTTATTGAGCAAAATCACATCGCCGTAAGCGATCTGACTGTAAGCTGCTTGAGAATTAAATAAATCTAAGCTGAAATTCTCCGCATCTACTACAGTGATAATCGAATCCAAGCGAGTCATATCTCGCAATTCGGTTCCCAAAAATGTCAGCGCTACCGGCAGCGGATCGGCAATTCCCGTCGTTTCTACTACCAGATAGTCTACCTTGTCTTGGCGTTCTAAAACTTTGTAAACTGCATTTACCAGGTCGTTATTAATGGTGCAGCAAATACAACCGTTACTTAGCTCCACCATATCTTCGCCGGTGCTTACGATTAGTTCGTTGTCGATACCAACTTCGCCGAACTCATTCACCAAAACCGCAGTCTTTAAACCTTCCTGATTCTTCAGGATATGATTGAGTAGAGTTGTCTTGCCGCTACCGAGAAAGCCGGTAATAATTGTAACCGGCATTCCGTGCTTTGGGGCGTCCATTGTCTGGGATGAGTCGGAAGTAACAACGTTTTGCATAGCCCAATTGTCCAACAACGTTAGAAAATGAGGATCGAGGTCGATCTTTCTAATTTAGCGTACTAAATTGATTGTAGAAGCTGCCAAGAGAGAGAAAAGTATAGCGATCGCTGTGAGATAGCAGATGACACTCTTTGTCAAATACAGCTTTTTGCTTCGTTTGTGTAGCGGCAGGATTAATCCTGCCGCTACACAAACGAAGCCTTTTGGCTTTCCCCCACTTGCTATAATAACCTCAGCACAAATGTACAATAATTAAATAGAAGCACTGTATATTTTTAACTTTTCAGAATGACCCTAACGCTCTACAATACCCTCACTCGTCGCAAAGAACCCTTTGAAACCCTCGAACCGGGCAAGGTAAAAATGTACTGCTGCGGCGT
>DNGG01000440.1:6920-8983 GCA_003486675.1 Cyanobacteria bacterium UBA11372 | reverse complement strand
AAAATGTACTGCTGCGGCGTGACGGTGTATGACTATTGCCATTTGGGTCACGCTCGCGCTTACATGGTCTGGGATACGGTGCGCCGCTATTTGCTGTGGCGGGGCTACGATGTCCGCTACGTCCAAAATTTTACCGATATTGACGATAAAATTCTCAACCGCGCCAGGGAAACTGGTTCGACGATGGAAGCCGTTGCAGAACGTTTCATCGCAGAATATTTTACCGATATGGATCGGCTAAATGTGATGAGAGCCGATGAATATCCCCGCGCCACTCACTCCCTAGATGGGATTAAGCGCCTGATTCACGAGTTGGAACACAAAGGTTATGCTTACCCATCAGCAGGTGATGTTTATTACACGGTGCGCCAGTTTACTGAGTATGGCAAACTGTCTGGCAAGCGTTTAGACGATTTGCAGGCAGGGGCAAGCGGTAGAGTTGATACACAAGATACTGAGGCGGCGAAGAAACAAGACTTGTTTGATTTTGCCTTGTGGAAAGCGGCGAAACCAGGGGAACCGGCGTGGGAATCGCCTTGGGGTAAAGGTCGTCCGGGGTGGCACATCGAATGTTCGGCGATGCTGCGCGATCGCCTCGGTGACACTATAGATATCCACTGCGGCGGCGAAGACTTGCAGTTCCCCCACCACGAAAACGAAATTGCCCAATCAGAAGCGGCGACTGGTAAACCTTTAGCGCGTTATTGGATGCATAACGGCTTTATCAACGTCGATGGCGAGAAAATGGCCAAATCTATCGGCAATTTCACCACAATTCGCCAATTCCTCGATGCACCAAACGGACTCTCAGCGATGGCGTTGCGCTTGTTTGTGCTGCAAGCGCATTACCGCAAACCAATTGATTTTACGCCGGATGCGATCGCCAGCGCCAAAAACAGCTGGGAAACCCTTAAAGAAGGCTTGCTTTTTGGCTATGAATATGGTGAAAAATTCGGCTGGAGCTTAGAAGATGGGGAAAATTCCTCAATCCAAAATGCCTATGGGGAGCGTTTCCAAGAGGCAATGGATGATGATATTAATACCCCCGGTGGTTTGGCAGTTTTGTTCGAGTTAGCGAAAGAACTGCGTCGCGAAGCCAATATTCTGGTACACCAAGGGAAAACAGAAACACCGCCACAGGAATTAGAAAAACAGTGGCGCACTCTCGTTAATCTCGCCGCTGTTTTGGGATTGGAAGTTGAACCAGAAGCCGAAACAATTGAGGAAACAGGTGGTTTAAGCGATGGGGAAATTGAAGTGCTGATTCAACAACGACAAGATGCGCGAAAAGCGAAAAACTTTGCCGAAAGCGATCGCATCCGCAACGAGTTGCAAGCTCAAGGTATCGCGTTAATTGATACCCCACAAGGCACGCGCTGGCATCGCAACTAAACCTCACCCCGTAGCGTGAAGTTGACCTCGATGTTGAAATGTCAAAATAGATCTAGAGGAATATATCCGGCGGTAGAAAGCCATCTCTTTTGGCAAATAGGAGGCAGCGATGGCAAAAAAGGTAGAGAAAGAAAAAGATATCCGACTGAAAGTTACCACCAGGATCTGGGGTTGTGCCGTGGGAATGTTGGGGATTTGCATTCCGCTAACAGCCGTCACCAATAGCGGCCCAATTATACCGTTAGGAGTGGTGGCGGGGGCAGCTGTTGGTACGGCTGTTGTTTGGCGATCTGGGGACAAAAAATCTCAACCTGAATTAGCACCAAATCAGTTGAAGCAAATAGAGCAACGCCTTGCTAATTTAGAAACAATTGTGGGTAGCGATGATTTAGATCTGCGGTTAAAAATTAAACAACTGGAATCTGGCACAAGCAAGTAGTTTGGGAGATGAGAAACCCGGTTTTTTCAAAAAACCGGGTTTCTGCGGTTTGAAATGCGCGATCGCTCTGGTACAATCTGATTACTTTAATACACTCCTGAGATCGTGTCCGGTCGATTACCCATAATTGGAAGCCGGGACACGGCACTATTAAAGTTATCTGTGTCCCTGATATCTATGATGCCTTGTGCCTACGCAACGACTCTCTAATGTTTTTTTATTATCGGCAATT
>DNGG01000440.1:1398-6732 GCA_003486675.1 Cyanobacteria bacterium UBA11372 | reverse complement strand
GTGAGGTTTTTTTATTATCGGCAATTCAACGGACATGATATGACCCGGAAGGCTGAACAATAGAGCGCCTTTCCTCCTAACTTAAAAGAGTGCAAGGCTATTTTACTGTACTAAAAGGTACTGGTTGCATGAATAAGGATAAAACCCAATGGTTTATACCTGCTTCACTTTTTCAAAGTTCAGTTATTCCCTCTATCTTTCCCCGCGTCTTACTTTGCGGTATATTTGGCGTTTTGATCTCGATTTTACACGACAATGGATTTGCGGTATCCGTGCCTATATTGGGTAGTATTATTCCTAATGTAGTACTAGGTTTATTATTGGTTTTTAGGACAAATACGGCTTACGATCGCTTCTGGGAAGGGCGGAAAATTTGGGGAATTATCAACAACAATATCCGCAACTTAGCTCGTCAGCTATGGGTATGCGTTGATGAACGGGAACCAAAAGACCGAGAAAATAAAGTCGCAGCCTTGCGATCGCTCGTCGCTTTTGCTGTGGCTACCAAAATACATCTAAGGTCGCAGCCAGTCAACAGCGAGTTAGAAGACTTGCTATCAGCCGAACGTTACTCTAAACTTAAAAGTATGAACAATCCCCCCCTAGAAATTGCCTTCTGGATCGGGGATTACATGCAGCAGCAATATGAAGAAAATCGCCTGAATATATATCAGCTAACTTCGATGCAGGAATTGCTCAACAATTTGGTAGATTGTTTAGGAGGCTGCGAGCGGATTCTCAAAACACCAATGCCCCTAGCTTATGCAATTCATCTGAAACAATTGTTATTGATTTATTGCTTATCATTACCCTTTCAAATTGTCAAGGAACTTGGTTGGTTTACCAGCCCAATTGTGGTTTTAATTAGTTTTACATTACTGGGAATAGAAGCCATCGGTGTGGAAATTGAAAATCCCTTCGGTCACGATACCAACGATTTGCCTTTGGATACAATCTGTGCCAACATGCGGCGCAACATGGAAGACTTAATCACCCTAGCTCCCAGTGTAAGAAATTGGAATATAACAGTAGAGCTACAATAAACTCATCTTTCCCCTCAACCAATTACCAATTACCAATTACCAATTACCTATGCAAAACCAAACTGGATTCATTCTGAAGGTACTCGTCATTTCAGTGGCATTATCGGTTTTAATTAAGTATGGCGGGCCAGCTTTCCCGTTAGGTGCAACCTCAATCAACGCGCTGATACTCGTTTTTATGCCTACTTTGATTTTAGCGCTCGCGCTGTGGATGCGATCGCTATCATCAGCACAGCAAAACCAATAGCTAATGGCTAATTGCTAATCGCTAATAGAAAAAGGTCAATAACAATCTTGCAATTAGCCATTAGCAATTAGCAATTAGCATTTGAGGACTTAAATTCGCGGTTTGTTGCTGGCAATGACAATTAAATAGTCGTTATTTTCCAGCTCGTAGTCTGTTGGCGGGTTAGAGATAACTTCGCCCTCACTTCCTTTTTGTACCGCTACTACAGTACTTTGATACATTTGCTTCATAAAAATAAAGACATCAATAAAGCCTTCTCCAATCTTAGACTTAGGAATGGGAATTTTATACAACTGATTGCCATCTTGAAAACTCAAGAGATCGGCAACAACTTTGGTAATACCGTGATTGAGAGCTTCTTGGGCTACAAGCATACTACTTAACTCGCTACTGACGATGACTTGGTCAGCTTTAGCCCGTTTACAAGTTTGGACATGGGCTGGATCTACCATTTCCACAATTGTGTAAGCATTGGGATTGATGCTCTCTACTGTCAGGGTAGATAAAACAACTTTGGCATCGCGAGTTGTGTAGTCTAAACTATCATCACCCAAAATTATTACTGTCTTAGCTTTAATCAAGTTCGCCCGATTCAAGGTTTCATCGGACACGTGACCTTGAATAAAGAATAAATTTTCGTCTTCGACTGGCTTTCTTTCTATATTGGCAATTAAAACTATCGGTTTTTCTTTAGTTTGAGGTTCGAGGCGCAACTCTTTGAGAATCACCTGCGATCGCAAATTCCATTCACACAAAATTATATGACTTTCAAACTTATAAGAACTCATACCAAGTTCTTGCCTAATTTTTTGATTGACTAGAATACTAGCGATTGTAGCACTGAAAGTAGCTAAAATACCAACCCCAAAAATCATTTCAACTATAGCAATCAAGCGACCGCCAGGGGTGACAGGTGCAATATCGCCATAGCCAACCGTAGTTAAGGTAACAACACTCCACCAGAAAGCATCGAATAACGATAGATCCGGTTCCAGTAATGATAAACTTATGGAACTGAAAGCAATAATTATGCCAATCATCAAAAGAATGCGATCGATATTTTCATCTTGCAAATTCCGCAGGATTTGTTTGAAAAAAAATATTAATTTCATTAACGATCTCGTCAATTAGTTTTAGATTCTGTCTCTCAGGTTAGACTGGGGGATTTGATAGGTAAAAGTTAGCGATCGCCAATATCGAACGCATGGGATCGTAAAAATAAAAGCAATTCGATCATTCAAGTTGTCTTTGAGCTATAATCTCATAGTTTTCCTACTTTTCCTACTTGTCTGGATATGAACAACTGTAAAGCTAAGACTTAAGGACACCGTAGACTCAGATCCCTTATCCCCAATCGCCTTTATAATTAAGCATCTCTCCTCTAGCCAGCCAAACAGGGAGTCAGTACCGTGAATTTGGGTCAAATCATCGGCCTATTAGTCTTATCGATATGTTTGTATATTTTGTGGCAAATCCGGGAAGTGCTTTTGCTGGTGTTTGCCGCCGTCGTTTTGGCAACTGCTTTAAACCGACTGGCAAGGCGCCTGCAACAGTCAGGGTTGGCGCGGGGATGGGCTGTAACGCTTTCGGTTGTGATTTTACTAACCGTCCTGATCGGCTTCTTCTGGCTGATCGTACCGCCGTTTGCCTCCGAGTTTCGGCAACTGGCAGATTTGTTGCCCAAAGCGATCGATGAGTTGACTCCTTGGATACAGCAAGTACAATCGAACATTCCCAGCCAATTACTTCCCTATCTGGTGCCTCAGAAACCTGGTGGTGGAAATACACTCAGCCAACAACTCCAGCAACAATTGCAGCCATTCCTGACTCAGCTATTGGGGGGTGCGGGTGCATTTGTCTCGAACACGCTAGGAGGGCTGTTAAGCTTTCTGCTGGTGCTGGTTTTGACGCTGATGATGTTAGCCCAACCCAGAGCTTACCGTAAAGTATTTGTCAGACTATTTCCCTCATTTTATCGGCGGCGGGTAGAAGGAATTTTAGATGAATGCGAGGTAGCGCTTGGTAGGTGGATTATCGGCGCGCTGATTAGCATGAGCGTGGTAGCGATGCTGTCGCTGATTGGGTTGTCGATTTTACGAGTAAGGTTGGCGCTGGCTCAGGGTATTCTAGCAGGATTGCTCAACTTGATTCCCAATATTGGCCCCACTTTGAGCGTCGTATTACCGATGACGATCGCCCTATTGGATGGGGTGTGGTGGAAATCAGTTGCCGTGTTAATTCTGTATTTCGTGATTCAGCAGTTTGAAAGTAACTTTTTGACCCCTTACGTGATGGCGCAACAGGTATCCTTGTTACCGGCGATCACCTTGATGTCCCAAGTATTTTTTGCGACGTTTTTTGGATTTTTAGGGCTGATTTTGGCACTGCCCCTAACCGTCGTGGGTAAAGTTTGGGTGACAGAAGTGTTGATTAAAGATGTGCTGGATCTGTGGCATAGCGATCGCGAAGCCGAGTTTAACGCAGCTGGCGAAGCCGAATCCCAAAAAGTCGCCCAAGCGGATCATAACGCTCCCATCTTGCCCGACAAAACCCCAAAAACCCCAGACTCTTCCAATGACGAGCCTGGTAATGGGGAATAGGTAATGGGTAATGGGTAAGAAAATTACCAATTACCAATCACCAATTACCAATTACCAATTACCAATTACCAAATGCGTACTATTGCTGAAATTAACGACAAAATTAACCAAAAATCTGCGGTAGTTTGGACAGTCGAAGAATTAAAAGCGCGGGTGGCAGAAATTGGCGTTTCTGAGGCAGCTAAGCAAGTAGATGTGATTACCACGGGCACGTTTGAGCCGATGGAATCAACGGGGGCGATTATTAATTTAGGACATACCGATCCGCCGATTAAAATTCGCTCTTGTTGGATAGATGGGGTGTTAGCTTATTCTGGGTTTGGTGCGGTGGATTTGTTTTTAGGAGCCGCTCAAGGGGTTGATTATCCTAGTACGGGTGAAACCACGGATGGGGAAGAATCTAAAGAACGAGGTGGCGGACACGTCATAGAAGATTTAATTGCGGGTAAACCCGTGCAATTGCGAGCGATTGGACAGGCGACGGACTGCTACCCCAGAGCGACATTTGAAACCACAATTACCCGCGATACGATTAACCAGTTTTATTTATATAATCCTCGCAATTTGTATCAAAATTTTATTGTGGGGGTGAACGGAGGCGATCGCACGCTGTTCACCTACCTGGGTACGCTACAACCGCGCCTGGGCAACGCGGTATATTCTAATCCGGGTGCGATCGCTCCCTTACTCAATGACCCAGATTTAGAAATTATCGGCATCGGCACTCGCATTTTTCTAGGCGGCGGTATTGGTTACGTTGCCTGGGAAGGTACCCAACACTTCCCCTTACAAAAACGCCTACCCAATCGTACCCCCATCGGGCCTGCTGCTACTCTAGCTTTGATTGGCGATGCCAAACAAATGGATAGGCGGTGGGTACGGGGTTGTTACTTTAAAAATTATGGACCTTCAATCATGCTAGGTGTCGGCATTCCCATCCCGGTTTTGCACGAAGAAGTAGTTGCCAAATGTGCAGTGCAAGACAAAGATTTAGTCGCCCCAGTAGTAGATTTTTCCATTCCTCGCCGCGTCCGTCCTACATTTGGATTAGTTAGTTACGCTCAATTAAAATCCGGTAAGATGACGATTGAAGGTAAATCGGTAAGGGTTGCTCCCCTTGCGAGTATTTATCTATCTCGACAAGTTGCATTAGAGTTAAAACAATGGATCGAAGAAGGGAAATTTACCCTCACCGAACGAGTTGCTTCAATTCCAATGGATCGGGCTTTTTTACCTCAAGACCGCTGGGGCGCAACCATCGCCCTAGAATAATTTTATATTTTAGATTTGAGATTTTGGACAATACTTACGCGCGACGATCCTAGAAACCGGGTTTCTCTGTATATCTCTGGTTCCAAAGCGACGATTTTTCATAGAAACCCGGTTTCTTTATGCCACAGAATGGCTGGTGAAACCCGCCTCTACTCCCGTCAAAAATTATACA
>DNGG01000440.1:0-1145 GCA_003486675.1 Cyanobacteria bacterium UBA11372 | reverse complement strand
TAAGCTAGCGGACATCATATAATGGTGCGTTACGCTATCGCTAACGCACCCTACTAGCGTGGCAAGGCTAAAATGGTGCATTAAGAGCTTTGTTGGGTTGACGCCAGGAAACCCAACATCAGCAAGGGTTTGTTGGGTTTCACTATCGTTCAACCCAACCTACATTTTTAGTCGTGTCACGCCACTACAGGCTAATCGCTAATAGTGCAATAATCAAACAATCTGGCAATTAGCCATTAGCAATTAGCAATTAGCAATTAGCAATTTACTGCTTCCGAATTCGTTCTTCGATGTCTTCCAAAGTTTGGATAACCAATCGTTTGGCCTGTAGTTTCCAGCCCCACTGCTGAATTTTGATGGCTAGAAATCCTCCGGCTATGGTAGCGATAAAGTCAAGAGGTTGATTTAAGGAAATTCCAAACAATAAGCCTAGTCCGGCAATGCCCCAGAAGGGAAGCGAAACAGTTTGACGCTGCTGTTCGACTAACTGACTTAACCAATCTTTTGGCATTTCTGCTAACAAGGCTTCTTTGACCTTTTTTTGTTCGGCTGCGCTTACAGATAAACCAATTTTTTGTCTCAGTTTTTCAATTTTGCGGGCATCGGTGCTGTACTGGGTTAGCTCATCCTCTGCCATCAATATCAAACGTTCGTATTGCCCCACTACACTATCCTCAAATAGTTGGCGATTTGCCAGGGCGAAGCATATAGGTTTTCACCTAATGCTTCGCCCCTTTTAGAGGATGGTACTACTTTTTAGGTTCGCCGCCGCCCGGTTGCTGGCGTTTGACGGGACGAGGGATGGGCTTTTCTGTCGTCGTCTGCGTCGTCGGCTGCTGCGGCGTCGGTTTAGCGTTCGGACGAGGCGAGAAGCGCTTTGCTTGTCCTTGTCCTTGTCCTTGCCCGGGACCGGGTTTCCTGGGCCATCGACCGCCGCCACCGCCCCCCGGTCTTTTTGGACGCGGCGAGGACGGTTTTTTGGGTCGGATTAATCCGACGTCTTCAGCGTGCTGAATCACTAAAGCTTCCGCTTGTCGCTTCACTTGGAAGTCCCAGAAGTGACCTACAGCTTTCTTTTCCAGAACGCCTTTGAGCGTCAGCTTGAAATATTTCGCCTCTTCTTTATCGGTTTTGGGTGTTTGCCT
>DNGG01000126.1:1409-5438 GCA_003486675.1 Cyanobacteria bacterium UBA11372 | reverse complement strand
TTGGAAAGTCGGTGCTGCGAGTTTCCTTGGGTTAATCCAAAAAAAGTAGGGCAGCCTTATCAATATCTTTATTTGGGTGCCGCTCATGCGCCCCAGGGTAACGCTCCGCTTCAGGCAATTCTTAAACTTGATTTAAACTCGGGTACCAGAGAAGTCTGGAGTGCAGCACCCAAGGGTTTTGTCAGCGAACCTGTTTTCGTCCCTCGCCCTGAAGCGATGAATGAAGATGATGGTTGGCTGCTAACATTAGTCTATGATTCGGCTCATCATCGGTCTGATCTGGCGATTTTGGACGCTCGTGACTTAAATCGAGGGCCTGTTGCTCGATTACACCTAAAGCATCACGTTCCCTATGGTCTGCACGGCAGTTTTACTTCCCATTGCTTTGATCCGTTGCGATCGCGTTAGCGTGAGGTCGGCATATCGCGAAGCGTCTCCGACGGAGAATCGCTCCCTTAGCGCGGGTGGGGTGATTCTCCAAACGTCACCCTTAGCGTTTAAAAGCGATGTCGGTTAGTGTGAGCTGCTCGTGATGGCTCGATTCTCCCTTTTGGCAGTTTGCTTGAGCAACGATAAAGTAGTAAGGAAACAATTAGGGTAGCACTACTTCCTACTTTCCCGCTCGCACAACCCCATTGCTAGGGCGTTCTACTGATGACCCAGATTAAATTTAGTATCGTCATCACGACTTATAACCGCTTGTCATTTCTCAAGCGGGCAATAGAATCTGCTCTTGCCCAAACTGTCCCCTGCGAAGTAGTGGTGGCAGATGACTGTTCATCGGATGACACTGAAAATTATCTCCGCAGCTTGGGATCTCGCATCACCTACCATCGTAACCCCAAGAATATGGGTCATGCGGCGTCGGTGAATGCTGGGGTGCAGGTGGCGAGTGGAGATTGGATTAAGCCGGTGGATGACGATGATTATTTAGACCCTAACTGTATCAGGGAGATGATGCGAGCGATCGCCCTGCGCCGCGAAGCCGTAATTTGTTCTTGTCAAGCTGCCCAAGTCGATGTCGATCGAGTAGAAATTAGCCGCACCCGTAGAACAGGACCAGGGCAAGCTTTTTATATCCCCCAAGCAGATATTCATTATGGAATGCTGTTGGAACAAATTCCGTTTGGCACGCCGATTCAAGTCGCCTTTCGCCGCGATGCTTTTATTCAATCTGGGGGTTGGGATTCCAGTTTAGACGCCAACTTTGACGATATTGATTCCTGGCTCAGAATCGCTCAGTTTGGAGATGCGATTTTTATTAATAAATGTTTGGCTTATCGCACAGTTTGGCCTGGAGGTTACAATCAAAAGTTCTCCCTGCAAAAGCGTCTAGAAACCAATATTTTGATTAAGGAAAAAATCTACGCCTTAGTCAACGAACAACACCGCGGATTAATTCCGGAAATTGAGGCGATTCGAGCCTATGTTAAGTTACATTGGAGCTTGGTTGCACTCAAGCAGAAAGCTTATCTTAGTTGTCTAAAATTTTTGTTTCCCGCCGGATTATCGCCACAGGCTTGGAAGCTTTTAATCGAAGCAATTATCTTCCGTCAAAAGCAGCCCGCCTGGTTGCAAAAAAGTATAGATAATAACCTATTGGTAATGGCAAAGATGTACGCCCTTGCCAACGAAAAGCATCGGGCTGCTCTGCCAAACTTGCAACATTTTCAATCTTATATGAAACTGCGCGGTGGTTGGGTTGCGTGCAAGCAAGGAAAGTTACTGACAGCTGTCCAACTAGCTTTACCAGCCGTTTCATCACCTGCTGCATGGAAGCTGGTAATCAAATCAGTTTTATCGGCTCAAGAAAACGATAAACAAATCGCGATTCGCAAGTTTGTTTTGATAGATATTTAAGTTTTTGGTAATGGGTAATGGGTAATGGGTAATGCTCTGTTTTTCCCTCTCCCTCCCCCCCAAGCAGCAGAATATTAAAAAAAGTTACAAAATTTATCCAGGTTCCCATTTTATGCATTGGTACAATGAAGGTATAGATACCGATGAATAAGGATTGAACCCAGTGACATCATTGATACAAATTACACAGACTGACGAAGAGCAGCTAATTGCCGAGTTCTTCCAAGAATCCGAGGGTACTTGGCGTTCAGAACGTCGGTACTACACGCTACCCGATGGAAAGACGCAGGAGATGGTAAGTTTTATTACCGTCAAGTTTCTCCAACGAGGAAGCGAGGAACTAGGTCAACTCGCGCAACTGCATGGTCTGGGCGATGAAGTATCCTTGACTTGTGGGGCGAAAATTACCTGGGATAGTCAGGATTCGGTAACGGCTCGGAAACAGTCCCAAGGTGCGACGCTGTTTGGGGTGTTGGGAAAAATAGTGTATCGCGATCGCGGTTTCGCCACATCCAAACCCGTCACCGCGCACTATTACTTCACCAATCCCAAGACTTTGTGTTTAAAGACAGAATATAACGATTCTGTATTTGAGGAAGAATTAAAACTGATTGGCAATAACTATCGCACGCGACAAAGCATTATATCTCGTGCTGGCGAACAATTGATGATCGGTCAATATTTAGAAAAACGCATCCAATCATCTGATAATATTCACGAAACAACTTCGTAATTTATCAAGATTAAAAGGGTATGAGGAGTCAAACTCACCTAATTATTCGGTTGATAGCGTTTGTTTTGCTTGTGTTTACAAGTGCTTGCGCTTCTGAAAAAGAAGCGCCTTCTCCCAGTGCGCCAAATAACCCGCAGCAGCAGCTACAAAATCGCCCCAGCGATGCTGGTAATAAAGCTGATGACAAAGATGAAAAGGATGAAGAAGATAATGACAAGGATGAGAAAGACGAGAAGGATTAATCTAGACTATGTATAATACCAATTTCCCTTGATGCGTGCTACAGATCAAACATGTTGGTAGGGGCGGGTTTTACCAATCACGTCAGGGAAAAACTTTCAATTTCTATAAACCCGCCCCCAAGTGTGGCGCATTCATGGGAAAATGGTATAATATAATGTCCGCGCAGCTTTGGGCATCGCACGGGAGGCGGGTTTATAGAAATATCTCGTGCTTCCACAGAATGGTTGGTAAAACCCGCCCCTACAACATAAAAAAATATTAAAAATTGTTTGTAAATCCCGCCTCTACTGCGCGGTTTTGGAAACAGCAGTTAAAGCCATCACTTGCTGTTTCGTCACAATAAAAGCAATTCCCAAAACTAAAAGCAGTGCGCCGGAAAAAGCATAAGTCAATCCCAAACCAGCTTTTTGGCTAACAGGTTGAGTCAGGATTGGTGAAAGAAACTGCCCTAAAAATAAAGCCGTAGAAAGTCCTCCTAAAGCGCGTCCTCGCACCGCATCGGGTACGGTGGCAGATACCCAGACAGTCATATTAGGCATTAGCAGTCCCAATCCTAAACCGGCTGTGGCTAATCCTAATAATATCAATCCATAATTACCCGCTAAACCAATAATCCCATAACCGATGCCCATAAAGCCGAAAATGACTGGTAAAATGCTGACAAAGTCGAGTTTTGCTTTTACTTTGCCATAGCTTAAAGAGGCAAAAGCGCTAAAGAGAGTGCAGAATGCGATCGCCATCCCGCTTTGTGTTGGTGTAGCATTGCTTAAACTGCGGAGATAAAACGGCAATTGAACAGGAATTAAATAGAAAACCACTTGACTAAGCGTTGTCACACCATAAACAAGTATGAGCAAATTAACAGGTATAGCAGCATTGGTTTGATCTCGATTTTCTCCTGATGCGCTTACATAATTAGCGCGACGCGGTTCGTAAATAAAGAGCAAAATTAAGGGCAATAAAACCCAAGAAAACAGATAAATTAAAAATGGATAGCGCCAACTTGCAGAAGCAAGCGAACCTCCAGCCGAGAGAAACAAAACTCCTCCCAAACCCATAAATGCTGCTTGCAACCCCATAAAAGTAGCGCGAGCTTGTCCGATATAATAATCTGCAATTAATGTGGTAGCACTCACCATTACGCCAGCAACTGCTAAACCCAGTAAAGCACGACCGCCTAAAATCGCAAATAG
>DNGG01000126.1:950-1222 GCA_003486675.1 Cyanobacteria bacterium UBA11372 | reverse complement strand
CGACCGCCTAAAATCGCAAATAGAGAGTTGAGAACGTAACCCGAACCTCCGGCAAAACCATACAATACAGCGCAAACAATTAACAGCGGTTTGCGTCCAAAACGGTCTACAATTGTACCTGCAATCGGCGAACCGATGACAATAAATAAAGCTGGAACGGTTAAGACTAATCTGACCCAAATATCTGAGTTTGGAACCGCTGCAAAATGGTCTTGCATTGCGGGTAGGGAAGGGGCAATTGTTGCGCCAGACATTACGGTTAAAGTACTGGC
>DNGG01000126.1:0-753 GCA_003486675.1 Cyanobacteria bacterium UBA11372 | reverse complement strand
GACATTACGGTTAAAGTACTGGCGAGAAGCAAGGTAGCTTTGGTGAGGATTGAATTAGGATTGGACTGGTTCATAGGAAAGTTACCAATTTGCTACCAAGGTTTCAATTGCCTTCCGAGCCGCAGTTAAAGACTGCTCGCGAGCATCATCTCCCATGCTAAGGTTATCTGCATGGATAAAACTGATATCTGCGATACCAAACCAATAAAGTTAAAAATTTTCCGGAGATAAGGTGCTTGAAAATCTAATTGTGCCATTGGACTATCGGCAGAGTAGCTGCCACCGCGTGCGGTGATACTTAGGGATTTCTTGTTTTTTAGCAAGCCTTCATAGCCATTCTCTGTTATGGCAAAGGTCCGACCGACTCGCACAATTTGATTGATATGTAGAATATGTTTCATGCAAGTAACTATCTGATTTAGAATGAAAAAACTGTTTGCAACGTGCCAGTGACAATTGTACCATTTGCTTCTTGATTGCCAGAATTGGTAATCACTTGAATTAAAGTGGTTATACCATGTATTTGGTGCGTTAGCTATGGCTAACACACGCTACAAGTGTTGCTAAAAATTCCCCTAATTTAACTGAGTAGAGTAGGTCGTTTAATTTCAACCCTCTGCTTTACTGCGATCGCTCTCGGCGGTGTCTACATCGATCTTCCCGTGGGATCGACAGTCAAGCTCACGTTAATTATAGCTACGCTTTGAATTAGCAAAATTTTATTTAAAAAAATAATAAATATAATTAAATATA
>DNGG01000634.1:9732-13220 GCA_003486675.1 Cyanobacteria bacterium UBA11372 | reverse complement strand
TCGCCAATATATTTATCAATAAAGCCATTATTTTGTGCGATCGCAGGTTCCATCGTTGATAGATAAGAATTAATAAATTTAAAATTATCCTGGGGAGTCATGGTTTCAGAAAGCGTCGTGAAGTTGCGAATATCGGAAAACAGCACTGACATTTCTTGCTGCACCGCATCGCCTAATTTCACATCCACCAAGCTTTGGTGTCCCAACAGTGAAAGAAATTCATTCGGTACAAACCGTTTAGATGCATTGGCTAATTCCGATTCAGCATACAGCGCCAGTTCCAAATTGCAATTGAGTTCAAACAGTTCTGAAATAAATTTTGCCCGGTCTTCTTCTGCTTGTTTCCGTTCCGTAATGTCTTGTAACGTGTTAATTGCATAGGCAATTTGCCCCTGGGAATCATAAATAGGCGTTGCGTAAACTTCTAGCGGTATAATTTTGTCACCTTGGCGAATTTCTATATCGTTAGCGGTGACGCTTTTACCCTGCAACGCCTGCATAATCGGCAACTTTTCAGTTGGGTAATGCCGGACTTTTCCTGCTTGATAAACTTGATAAACTTCTGATAATTGCTCCCAGGTTATACCAGGCACAACTCCTTTACCCAATAAATTTTTTGCCTGCTGATTAATGTAGTAAGGTTTGCCTTGTGCATCCACAACAGCAACGCCGATTGGCATCGCTTCTAAAAACTGAATCAAGCGATTTTCATTGTCTTGCAGTTGGGCAATTAGCGCGGCTTGTTCGCTGTTTAATCGCGCCAGCAATTGATTCATTTCCTGAAGTTTGGTATTTTGTTCTGCTAGCTTTTTTTCCTGAAAATAGCTATCAATTGCTTTTTCCACGGTTAATTTTAAGTCTTCTGCTTCCCAGGGCTTGGCAATATAACGATATAAATTTGCCTGATTAATTGCATTGATAACTGATTCCAGATTAGCTTGACCTGTCAGCATTATTGTCACGGTTTTCGGTGATTTTTCCCGAACTTTTTTTAATAATTCATCTCCTTTCATACCGGGCATAATCTGATCGGAGATGACCAAAGGAACTTCATATTGATTTTCTAGCAATTCCTGCAATATTTCTAAAGCTTCTTCTCCTCCTTCTGCTGTTTCGATTGTATATTTGCCCCCGAAAGATATTCGCAGCTCTCGTTCCAGACTTTCCAAGATAGTTAGTTCATCATCTACGCAGATAATTGCGGGCTTTTTCATGATTTTGATAGTCCCGAACGAATGGTTTCAATTAATTCTTTACTATTCCAGGGTTTGGTCAAGTAAGCATGGATTTTCGCTTCGTTGATCGCACGTTCAACGGCTTCTCGATCTGCTTGTCCAGTTAATAAAATCGTCCTCACTTCTGGAAATTTCTGATGAATCAAAATTAAAAGTTCATCGCCTTTCATTCCTGGCATCAGCCAATCGGATACAAGGACTACAATTTTTACTCGATCCTCGATTAATTCCTCAATTACTTCTAAAGCCTCATTAGCACTTTCAGCAAATTCATACAGATATTGATTTTTAAATGCTTTTTGCAGTTCTATTTCAAGGCTTTCTAAAACACTGACCTCATCATCTACGCATATAATTGCTGACTTAGGCATTGCTGGTTTCCTGTTGCAAATGGATATAGTTAAGACTCTAGCATCAAATCCCTGGCTTAAGCAAGGCTAGCATTATCGCTCAAATTTATTGGTAAAAACACGGTAAATGTTGTTTCCCCCTGTTTGGATAAAACTTCAATTTTTCCCTGATGTTTTTCAAGGATTTTTTTGACAATATCCAATCCCAAGCCGCTGCCTTCTCCTGGGGGTTTTGTGGTAAAGAATGGCTCAAATATTCGGGGCATATTTTCTTCTGGTATGCCGCAGCCACTATCGGTTATCTGAACTTTGATAAATCTTTCTTGCTGAGTCACATCAATTTTTAAGGTTCCCTGATTACTCATAGCTTGCACGGCATTGTGAATTAAATTTGTCCAAACTTGGTTAAGTTCATCGGGGTAGCACCAAATCGGCGGTAATTCTTGATAGTTTTTGATGACTTCTACCCCCTGTTTGAGTTGATTATGGTAGAGGGTTAATACCGTTTCCATTCCTTCAACAATATTTGCCTGTACTGTTTCCCCAACATTGTCGTAGCGGGCATAACTTTTGAGGGCAAACACGATTTTGGCAGCCCGGTCTGTAGCAGTCATAATTGTTTTGGTACTTTTCTGAAAAGTAGCTAAGTCATAGGCTGTTTTGAGCAGTTTGTCCCGCTCTGGGTCTTGCAGTAAGCGTAAAAAGGGTTGAAAATCGTCGTAAATACCAAGAGTGACTAGAGTACTGGCAAGGTTATCGGCTTCTTCTATTCCCCGTTCTTCTAGCTGCTGCTGCAAAGCTTTTCTGATTTGGCGTTTTTCTTTACTAGAGAAGGAGGTTGTTTGTTGACTCGACTTTTCCATTAAGGCAAAGAAATCCTGCTGATTTTCACCAGAAAGTCCTTGAAAAAATTCTGGTAATGCGTGCAAGTTTTCGTCGAAAAACCCAGCAATATTGTTGATAGATGAGCGAATCGCGCCGAGTGGGGTATTAATTTCATGGGCAATGCCCGCAATTAATTGTCCCAAGGCTGCCATTTTTTCTGATTGAATTAATTGAGCTTGGGTGGCTTTGAGTTGGTGCAAGGTTGTTGTTAATTCTTCATTTTTATTTTCTAGGCTTTTTTGCAGGTGGCGAATTGCTAAGTGAGCTGCCACCCTGGCTAAAACTTCTTCTACTTGAAAGGGTTTTGTGATATAATCAACTCCACCAATGGAAAAAGCTTTGACTTTATCTAGCACTTCGTTGATGGCGCTAACAAAAATGACCGGGATGTCTTTGGTTAGCTCATCAGTTTTGAGTTGTTCGCAGACTTCGTAACCGTTCATTCCCGGCATCATAATGTCTAGTAAAATTAAATCGGGTGGCATTCCCTTAGCAGCGGATAGGGCAAATTTACCGTTGGGGGCGGGGCGGACTTCGTAGCCTTGTTTGCTCAAAATATCGATTAACAGGTGGAGATTGGCTGGGGTGTCGTCAACGACTAAAATGTTGCCTTTAAAGTTTTCAGTTTGCATGGGTTTATCGGATGTTAGGGGTTAGTTGTTAAGCGTTGATTGGCAGCTGAGATTAAGTGTAAAATATTGTCGTACTCGAAGTTATCGAGACGATGGGCGATCGCATCACCGATCCGATGGTTTTGGGTACGGATTTGGGCGATCGCATCCGCCATTAACTTCAAATCTCCCATCAAAATCGCCTGTTCTAGGTTTTTCAGCCATTCGCTGGGTAAAGATGCTAAGTCTTCCCCACTCAATACATTTTCCTCCCCTGAAGCCTCGCTTGTCGTAGGTTCCTCATAAATGTAACGCACCCCCAAATGCTGACTCATCGCCGCAAACAATTCGGCTTCCCGAAATGGCTTGCTGACACAATCATCAAAACCAGCCGACAAAATCGCCGC
>DNGG01000634.1:2088-9605 GCA_003486675.1 Cyanobacteria bacterium UBA11372 | reverse complement strand
CGCACCCCCAAATGCTGACTCATCGCCGCAAACAATTCGGCTTCCCGAAATGGCTTGCTGACACAATCATCAAAACCAGCCGACAAAATCGCCGCTCGTTCCTCTTTAAACACGTGGGCAGTCAAGGCAATAATTGCCATCGCTTCCCCCTCGAGGGAGGCGCGAATTTGTTGCGTTGCTTCGTAACCGTCCATCACCGGCATTCGCAAATCCATCCAAATTAAATGGGGTTTCCAACTCTGCAAAATATCCAAGGCTTCCAATCCATTCACCGCTTCTTTTAGCTCAAAACCCATTGGTTGCAGTAACTTGACCAGCAATTGGCGGTTTTCCCAGCCATCCTCCACCACCAACAAGCGATAAGTCGGTTGATCTGCTTCCAATGCGATCGCGCGACGCACAGGTGCAGTCACCGCCACCGCCGCCGCCGCCGCCAGAGTCACTTGCATCTCAAAGGCAAACGTCGTTCCCTTACCCACCGCCGTGCGAACTAAAGTCAGATCGCCCCCCATCAAGCGCACAAACGCACGGCTAATCGGCAAACCCAAACCCGTGCCTTCTTGAAACCCCCGATTGGTTTTACTCTGGACAAACGGTTCAAATAAATCTTTAATTTCTGCAATCGGAATGCCACAGCCAGTGTCTTCAATTTCAAAATGCAATTGGTAATAGGTATTTGGTAATTGGTAATTGTAATTATCTTTTCCATTAGCCATTCGCACTCTGACTGTGACGCCGCCGAAGCGGGTGAACTTGATGGCATTCCCGAGCAAGTTAATCAAAATTTGCCGCAATTTTCGCTCGTCTGTCCGCAGGTATTGGGGCACTGACGGACTGCGTTCAAACTTTAGCGTTAAGCCTTTTTCTGTTGCCTGGAGTTGGAACATTTGCTCGAGGCTATCTAACAACATATATAAGTCAAAAGCGTTTTCCATTAGCAACATTCTTCCCGACTCGATTTTGGACATATCGAGAATGTCGTTAATTAATGCCAGCAGATGTTCCCCACTGCGACTGATGATGTTGAGATTTTCCCGGTAGGAGGGAGAAAGCGATGAGTCGTATTTCATCAATTGGGCGAAGCCGAGAATGGCGTTAAGTGGCGTCCGCAATTCGTGGCTCATGGTGGCTAAAAAAGTACTCTTGGCTTCGTCAGCTGCTTCTGCCGCTTCTTTTGCTTCTAACAATTCGGCGGTGCGCTGTCGCACTCGTTCTTCTAAATGTTGGGCTTGTTGTTGCAATTGCTCTTGGGATTCTTTGAGTTCTGCTGTGCGTTCTTCTACCCGATTTTCTAACTCGCTGTTCGTTTTTTCTAGGGCAGCAAAAGCGATGCGTAACTGTTGAGCCATTTGGTTAAAAGACTGGGCTAAAATTGTTAGCTCTTTCGTGCCTTGCACGTCTACTTTTTGGTCGAGTTCGCCGCTAGCTATTTTCTGACTCGCTTGACTCAAACGCAGCATTGGTTTCCCGATCCAGCGCGCGGTAGAGATAGTCAGTAATATGGATAAAGCCAGCGCTGCCACACACAGGAAGATGGTGGTGCGAGTGTTAATATTTATTTGCTCCATGAAATCTGCTTCTGGAACTACTACCACTATCAGCCAATCTAAGCCTTTGCCATCTTGGAATGGCAAAACTTTGATAAATTGCCGCTCTCCATCGATTTTAAAATTAAGCTGGGCTTGAGTTTGAATTTGGCTAAATTTGGCAAAACGAGTGGCGAGATATTCAACGGTAGCTCGCGTCAAAGGGTTGCGACTTTCAGCAGCTTTAAACTGTTTTTTTAGATTGCCTTTGATGCGAAATGGAAGTTCCGAGGTTGAACTGGCTAGCAGATACCCATTTCTTTGGATAATAAAGGCTTGTCCGGTTTTACCAATTTTGAGGCTATTTAAAAATTCACCGATAGAATTGAGCCGTAAAGTACTAATCAATCCGCCTTGAAAGGAGTTTCCTGTTGGGCTGTAAACTGGTTGAATAGCACTGATGAGCAAAGTCGGTTCTATCAATGATACGTGAACGTTAGTCCAAGTCTGTTTGCTAACTTTAGCGACATCTTTATACCATTTAGCATTTTTGAGATTGTAGTTTTTGGTGAGGAAAATCGTCGTGCGATCGCCTTTGGTATTGGTGTTGTAAGAAAAGAATTTAAACCCTGTAAAATTGTCAACGACGTTAATCTTCAGGGAGCCATTTTCCAGCTTTTCCCCGCCTCGGTATTGTCCTTGCTGGTTGCCAACGCCAATAAACAGCATAGAAGGATATAATTGGACTTGCTGCAAAAGGTATTTCTCCCAAGCTGGCAAGTCTTGCATATTCAGTAATCCTAGCTTCACAGCATTCAAGTTAGTTTGATTAATTTGATGAGGAGTTATTAGGTAATTTTGCAAGTTTTGCTCAACTCTATTCCCCACCTCGTCCATCAACTGATTGGCTAAGTCATTGACTGCCTTTTGTCCAGTTATAAAGGAAAAATACCCGACTAAACCGACTGTAGCAAAAATTTTTAGCACAAAAGCGATCGCTAGAACGGTTGCCAGGGATAACTTGCTAGTTATTTGTGCAACTATAGGATTGGGAGTTTTGAGTGACATAGAGATATTTTTATTTTTTGAGCATTTTTACAATTTTACAGTCCTATGGTGTGACTTCTGGTATTACAGCCAAAATCTTGTCGTAGTCGAAGTTATCTAGACAAGATTGAATCGCCAGAGCCAGGGGTGGATTTTCGGTCTGAATTTGGTCTAAAATGGTTGCGATCGCTTTCATATCCACATTCTCTATAGCTTGTTTTAGGTTATTCCCCCATGCCATCGGCAGTGCCGCCATTGCCTCTCGTGTCAGTAGTTTTTCTTCATCTTCTCTCACTTTACCCGATTTTTCTCCAATTGAATCTTCATAGATATAATCCACGCCGATATGTTTGTGCATTAACTCAAAAATATCTGCTTCCCGGAAGGGTTTTCGCAGAAAATCATCGCACCCCGCTGATAGAAAAACGGCTCTTTCTTCCTCTAACCCGCTGGCAGTCAAGGCAATTATTGCCGTCGCTTGACCTTGGGTAGTGCTTTTGATCTGTTTAGTTGCTTCGTAACCATCCATGATGGGCATTCGCATATCCATCCAAATTAAATGCGGTGACCATGCTTGCCAAATTTCAATCGCTTCAATTCCATTATTGGCTTCTTTTAATTCAAAGCCGAGGGGAGAAAGTAATTTAATTAGCAGTTGGCGATTGATGGATTTGTCATCTACAATTAAAATGCGATACTTTGGTTGGTTGGGTTCGAGGGCAATGACTTGGCGCGGTGTTTTTTGACTCTCTAATTGCTTGGGAGTGACTGCGATCGCTTGAATATAAAATTTGAACGTCGTTCCTTTTCCCACTGTAGAATTAACCAAAATTTCACCCCCCATTAACTCCACGAATTTGCGGCTGATAGATAATCCCAACCCCGTCCCTTCATGAGCTTGTTTTCCCGCTTCAGTTTGCACAAATGCTTCAAATAGTTTTTCTAACTCGGCGGGAGCAATGCCAAAACCAGTATCTTGGACTTCAAAATTTAATTGGTAATGGGTAATTGGTAATTGGTAATTGGTAATTGGATTACCTATGCCCGCTCTCACTGATACGCCGCCTTCTTCGGTAAATTTGATGGCGTTACTAATTAGGTTAATTAAAACTTGCCGCAATTTGACTTCATCGGTGCGGATGTATCGCGGCACATCGGGGGTATGTTCCACTAATAATTGCAATCCTTTGTCTTTTGCTTTGAGGCGGAACATATTTTCGATATCCTCTAGCAGCCCGAGCAAGTCAAAGTCTTTTTCGTTGAGGGTCGTGCGTCCGGCTTCGATTTTGGATAAGTCTAAGACATTGTTAATTAAGGTGAGTAAATGTTCGCCGCTTCGGGTAATAATGCTGAGATTTTCTAACTGGTCTTTTGGTAAGGTTTTACTCCTGGTCATGAGTTGGGCAAAGCCGAGAATCGCGTTGAGAGGCGATCGCAATTCATGGCTCATATTTGCCAAAAAGGTGCTTTTAGCTTGGTTTGCCACTTCGGCTTTTTCTTTGGCAATTTCTAACTCGGCTGTGCGTTCGGCAACGCGCCGTTCTAGTGCTTCCTCGTTTTTGCGCAGTGCTTCGGTTGCTCGTTCGACTGCAACTCGCAGCCTTGTTGGGGCGCTAACCAAAACGTACATCAACGCACCCGCCAACAGCGCCGTCAACGAAGCTCCCATCCACAACCATCGGGATAAAGCGGCGCTGGTGGGCCATCCGGCAGTTGGAATGGCTGCCAACTGCCAGTAACCGTTGGGTAGCGTCACTGACAAAATTACCGGCTCTCGCTGAAAAATTGCCTCATCTCCGAAAAATACTTTCCCGTCGGCGCCTAGTCCATCTTTGCCACGGATGCTGTATTGCAGTTTGGTGTAACCGTCAAGCAGTCCGGCTTCTTTTAGCACGGTATCGCGATCGATGCCGACGCTGACCATTCCCCAGTAGGAACCGCTTTCGGGGGCTTTTCCGGGGGGCGTGAGAAAAATTGGGGTGCGGGTGATAAAAGCGGCGCTTTTCTTGGCAACTAATTCGACTGGCCCTGCTAATACGGTGTTTCTGGTATCAATTGCTCTCTGGAAAGCTTCCCGTTCTGTTGGAATTTTCATCGGGTCAAAACCCAGTGCTTCTTCTTGTCCTTTCAGGGGATAAAGGTGGGTGCAAATTGAGTTTTTAAACAGGGCGGCGCTGGGAATACCCGATTTATTTGCCACCATGACTCGCATCAGAGTTTCAAATTCCTGCTGGCTAATGTTGGGATTTTTTGATGATATATATGCTACCAAACCCCGCGTCAGAAACAGTCGCTTGTTCAATGCTCCTTCCAGACGCGCTCTGGTGGCACTTAGTTGATCGAGTACGTCGGCGCGGTTTCGCTGGTGGAACCGCTCTTTTTCCGTGCGATCAAAAACCCAAGCGATCGCTAACACAATTCCCGCTGTCAATGAGGCGGCGATCCCAGGCCAGTAGCGAGTTTTCATCGCGGTACTCCGGTCAATTAGTCAACAATTACTCAAACATTTTCGACATTTCCGGGTAGATACCCCTGACCGCTATCGGTATACTTAGGTGTTTAACCTCAATTTAGTTTGATTTTTTACACTGCCCCGATCGTTTTTAATTTTATCATTTTCCTATTACATCCGAGCGCAAAATTTGTTGAGTTTATATTAAAACTTTTAAAAAAGTAGGAAAAGTAGGAAAAGTAGGTGGCGGAACTTTTGAGACTCGATACTCGTTATTCCGGTGGGTTATTCTGTGCAATTAAATTTAAAATCTTATCGTACTCAAAATTTTGCAGGCAATGTGCGATCGCATCTGCCAGTTCTGGATTTTGAGAACGAATGCGATCGCTCTCTTGAGCAATTAAATTCAAGTCAATATTAAGGATTGCCCGTTCCAAATTAGCCACCCATTCTACAGGCAACTCTTTAAAGGCGGCAGCAGTCAATATTTCCTTGCCACTTTCTTTTGTTGTCATCGAGTCAGATGGATTTAAATCTTCATATATATAACCTACTCCAATATGTTTGTGCATCGCTTCAAAAATATCTGCTTCCCGGAACGGTTTCCGCATAAAATCATCGCAACCCGCTGATAGCACCACGGCTCTTTCTTCTTCTAAAACGCTCGCAGTCAGAGCAATAACCGCAGTTGCTTGACCTTTGGTGGTACTTTTTATCTGTTTGGTGGCTTCGTAACCATCCATTACTGGCATTCGCATATCCATCCAAATTAAGTGCGGTTCCCATTCATTCCAGATGGCGATCGCTTCTTTGCCATTACTCGCTTCTTTCAATTCAAAACCGAGGGGATTGAGCAATTTAATTAGCAGTTGGCGATTGAGCAATTTGTCATCCACAATCAAAATCCGATATTGAGGTTGATTTGGCTCGATGGCAATAACTCTCCTTGTTGTTTTTTGGCTTTCAACTTCCACCGCATCAGCAAGGCTAGCCTGAATATCGAATTTGAAAATTGTTCCAACTCCCACTGTAGAAATTACCGTCATTTCACCCCCCATTAACTCTACGAATTTGCGGCTAATCGGCAATCCTAAACCCGTTCCTTCTTGGGCTTGTTTTCCGGTTTCAGTTTGCACAAATGCTTCAAAAAGACTATCTAATTCTTCCGGGGCAATCCCAAAACCAGTATCTTCGACTTCAAAGGTTAATTGGTAATGGCGTTCCCAGGCAGAGCCAGGGAACGAGGGTAATTGGTAATGGGTAATTGCCGATTGTTCAGGATTACCGATGCCAACTCTCACTGATACGCCGCCTTCTTCAGTGAATTTGAGCGCGTTATTAATCAGGTTAATTAAAACTTGCCGCAATTTGACTTCATCGGTGCGGATGTATCGCGGCACATCGGGGGTATGTTCGACTAATAATTGCAATCCTTTGTCTTCTGCTTTGAGGCGGAACATATCTTCTATATCGGAAATCAGCCGGATTAAATCAAAGTCTTTTTCGTTAAGGGTGGTGCGTCCAGCTTCGATTTTGGATAAATCTAAAACGTTGTTAATTAAAGTGAGTAAATGTTCGCCGCTGCGGTTAATAATGCTGACATTTTCTAGTTGCTCTTTAGGCAAACTTTGGCTGCGAACCATGAGTTGAGAAAAGCCGATAATGGCGTTGAGCGGCGAGCGCAATTCGTGGCTCATGTTAGCAATAAATGTGCTTTTGGCTTGGTTGGCAACTTCGGCTTTTTCTTTGGCAATTTCTAACTCAGCCGTTCTTGCTTTAACTTTTTCTTCTAAGGTTTCAAAGGATTCTTGCAACTGTTGCGCCATGCTGTTAAATGACTTGGCAAGTTCTCCCACTTCATCGGTGCGGTTAATTTCTACTGTTTTATCCCAGTCTCCTTTGGCGATGTTTTTAGCGGCGGCATTCAAGCGTAAAATTGGCTGCGTAACCCACTCAGCGGTCAAAATTCCGACAATTACTGCTATGACTAATGCGGCAATACATAGCAAAATAGTGGTGCGGTTATTGGCGTTAATTTGCTCCATAAAATCTGATTCTGGAATTACCACAACAATTAACCAGTCAATACCCTGACTATCTTTCAAAGGTGCAATATGGATAAATTGAGTTTTTCCAGCAATCTTCGCTATGAATAGTTGGTTACTTTGAATTTTGGCAAAATTGCTGTTGCGATCGCTTAAATATTTCGCCGTACCTTGAATCAACGGTACGCGACTTTCTGTAGCTGCAAGTCTGGCAGCGATTTTGCCATCTTTCCCCCGCAAAAATGGTTCTTCTTTTGTGGAAGATGCAACCATTAACCCGGCTCTCTCGATGATAAATGTTGTCCCAGACTTACCAATTTTCAAAGTATTGAGAAACTTGCCGATATGAGTGAGGACAAAATCCACTCCGATGACTCCCTGCAAGCAAGTAGATTGATTTGGGGTTGCTAACCGAAAGCGGGACAAACCTAACCCCCCCTGCCCCCC
>DNGG01000634.1:709-1813 GCA_003486675.1 Cyanobacteria bacterium UBA11372 | reverse complement strand
GAGAGGGGCTGGGGGAGAGGTTTGATTTGGAGTTGATTTGTAGATAGGTTGAGCTAAAGTAATCTTCAGCCTCGGTTCTTTAAAATCGAGGTAAATATCGCTCCAGACTGACTTGCCTGCTTTTACTGCTTTTTGATACCAAGGTCGAATTCTCGGATCGTAATGCTTCCCCACGTTTAGTAATTTTGTCCGATTTCCCCAATTATCTGTAGCGTAACTGTGAAATTTGTAATTGGTTGTTCTATTGACTCTACTAATTTGCCAGGTGTTGTCGCTTTGAAGTCCTAATCCGGTAAAATCTCCCTCGGCGCTACCAAAATAAATCGCAGATATGTTAACTTCGTCGAACAAAAATCTTTGCTGCCAAAAGTTGCGGTTTAAGTTATTTGGCTCTTGCAAATTTAATTGATTGAGCGCGATCGCATTCCCATTTATCCGATCGATCGTGCGCGGTACTGCTAGATAATTATTCAATTTTTGCCCAATGCGATCGCTCGTTTCCCTCATCAACTGATTCGCCAAATCGTTGACTGCTTGCTCTCCATTTTTAAATGATAAATATCCCACCATTCCCACTGCCCCAAGGATTTGCAGCACAAAAGGGACAATTATTACCGTTCTTAGCGGCAGTTTTAAAGGGGTTTTTCTCAGGATTTCTTTCAGTGATTTGACGCGCATGGTTCGGGTGTTCTTCTGCGGAACTAAAATCTTGATGATTTGATATCTTTCACCGACTAAGCTGCACCCAATTCGATTTATTGCGTTTTGATAATATTTTTTTAAGTACAATAAATAGCTATTTTTCAATTATATTCAACCATAGTTAGCTTCGTCAAGTACAGACAATTCCCAGTTGGTCGGAGTTACAGGACTTACGCAAGGGCTTTCCTATCACCTTTGTTTGGAGCGTATTGTAGGGGCACGCTTTAACTTTCATATTTCTTGATTCCACAGAATGGGCAGGTATTACCCGCCCCTACTTTCTGGCGCGACGATTAATCAATAGAAACCCGGTTTCTTTACGTAATATCATGTCCTTAAGATTACCCATAATCAGAAGCCGGGACACGGCATTATTAAGGTTATCTGTTTGTCAGAGATATC
>DNGG01000634.1:0-521 GCA_003486675.1 Cyanobacteria bacterium UBA11372 | reverse complement strand
ATCTATGATGCCGTGTCCCTACGCAACGACTGGGTGAGGTTTTTTTATTATGGGCAATTCAACGGACATGATATAAGTCCTGAGTTAAATATTTTCCGTATTTCTGCGATCAAAAAATCCAACAATGCCTAGTTAAAAACTACGTAATACTAACCAAAATAACAATGACAATCTGGCTTTTCAATTAAAGATTCAACTAAAGCATTGAGGGCAACTGCGGCTAACAATCCACCGCCTAAAGTGCCTTCAGTGGTAATAAATGGCACGCCGGAACGCATTAACCTGCGCTTGGCAGCAGGGGCGTGACTAAAACCAATCGGCATTCCAATAATTAAAGCGGGTTGCAATTGCTTTTGTTCAATTGCAGCGCAAGCAGACATTAAAACCGATGGGGCATATCCGACGACTAAAATACAACCTGGGGATAATTGCTCTAATTTTTCTTGCCATTGTTGATGGTGCCAAAATTCCCGTTCTGCTTCGGCGGCGGTACTAATGTGGGGGTCATTAATTAAAGTGTC
>DNGG01000062.1 GCA_003486675.1 Cyanobacteria bacterium UBA11372 | reverse complement strand
TGAGTGCTTAGATAGGGACGTATCGAAATACGTCCCTATTTTGTTGGGGTGAGCAATTGCTCGCCCCTTTTTTGGTCAGGACTTAGGCAAATCCTTGTGCTTTCCACAAACCCAACTCCTACAAGCATTCTTATCTGAATCCTGCTACACTACTGCTGTATCGGAGAAACTTCATCCGGTACAAGTGGCTAACGTTATGCAGAATGCAGACCTCTTGGAAGTCATTGAACGTCATCCCACCAAAGTCAGTGGTGCATGGGTATTTCGGGGAACGCGCGTACCTATTGCTGCCTTGTTCGAGAACCTGAAAGATGGAGCTTCTGTTGACCAATTTCTCGAATGGTTTCCGGGGGTGACGCGCACCCAAGTCGAGGCGCTACTCGATTGTTCCGGGAGCGTACCGCCAAGTTGAGATGGCGTGCTGAAACAGCATCTTCTTTCGGTTTGCGATCGCATTCCCTTCATCTTACCGCCGCGATCGCACTTCCTCTCTATTTCAAAAGGAGCGATCGCTACAACATTGTGACCATAATACTCAAATCAAATTTGGATGAAAGCAAGCGTGAAAAATCCTTGCTATCATCCAATTTAAACACCATCAATTAGTTGTAGCGTATGGTAGCGATTATTCCTCTATCTCGTTAACCTGATTCAACTCTGGTAGGAATTCAGCATTCATCGTTTGTTCTAGATTGTAAGGGCATACTTCTGGAAAAATCTGTTCGCCTAACCGCGTTTCTTTAATTGCTAAAGCTAAGCCTAGTTCGTAGGCAGCGAGGAAAACTTCATTTAAATAACTTTTCAAACTAGGATTATCCTGCAAAAGTAACCTGATTTGAACCCGTTGCTCTCGAATTGTACCCAACCAACTATTGCTGCGTTTTTCAGGTTGAAAGTGCCATTTTAATAGATGTCCTAACAACAAACCCAACCGATTCCTCAGTTCTTGTCGCTCTTTCCTACCCAAAGCTTCAATTTCCTCAATCAGGTTAACTGTATCTAATAGCTCCCACTGCCGATCTTTGAGCAGGCTAACCTGTTCTTGAGTCCAGGCATAAAAATCTGTTTCATAAAGGTTAGGTGCGGACATTTTTGTAATAAGTATAAACTTCTATATAGCCAAAGAGTAGCACAAACTCAATTTAGCGATCGCCCAGCGTGCCCGCCCTTGCGTATCGCTCACAATTATAGTAGAGGTGGAGGTATCGGTTAGATGTTCGCAGTCATCACACCAGAAAAAATTCAATTACCCCCAGGTGCGGTAGTGCGACTACCCGGCAGTTGGCAGGACTATCAAAAACTAACTCAACAATTAGGCGATCGCTCAATCCCGCGCATCAAGTACCGACCAGGAGAAATTTTGTTGATGTCTCCATTACCTATACATGGACGCCAAGCTCACATTATCGCGATGGTGGCTACCGTTCTTTTGGATTACTCAGGGCAGGAATACGAAGCATTTACCCCGATGACAATGGAACTGCCAGAAATCAGCGGGATTGAACCAGATTACTGTTTCTATATCGACAACTGGGAGGCAGTTGCAGGCAAAGATCGGATCGCTTGGGGCGTCGAGCCATCCCCCGATTTAGCGATCGAAATCGACGTCACCAGTTATACGGATGTAAATGACTATCTGCCCTATAAAGTGCCAGAAGTTTGGCTATATAAAAGAAACCAACTTTTGATTTACAACTTGGAGAGCGATCGCTACAACATTGCGACCAACAGTCGCTACTTTCCCAATATCAATATCTCGGAAATCCTGACAGAGTGTTTCCGAATTGCAAGCGATCGCAATACTAGCGCTGCGATTCGGGAGTTGCGGCAGAAATTGAACCGAGAGAACTAAATATTAGGCGATCGCTTCAATTTTATAAGCATGAATGACTTGTAGACTTCCACCTGCCGGATATCTTAACCTCCGGATTTGAAACCCCATTTGTGCCATGATTTGAGGTAAATTGAGCCGAATAAAATACCAGGCAGTTTCATTTTCAAATAGCCACAAGAATATGTAGAGGTTCAGCCGTAGGAGCCAGTTTTGGGGCAGATGAAAATCAATCAGTGAAAAACAACCACCTGGCTTTAAAACTCGATACACTTCCCGTAAAATTTGTCGCATTTGCTCAGGTTGCATCTCGTGCAAAGTTGCACTGGTATGAACCAAATCAAACTCCCCATCTCCGTAAGGTATATCCTCTGCCCAAGCCCTTACATACTCAGCATGGGGGACGCGCTGCTTAGCTCGTTCAATGGCTATAGGATCGCAATCTAGTCCTACCACATAGCGCGATCGCTCGACTAAGAATCTTGTTGCTTGCCCACTACCACAGCATAGATCCAAAACACGATCTTCCGAAGCAATATTTAACTCTTGCAAGGGTAATTTACGGAACTGGGTTTCACCGCCAACGCTGAGGGCAGAAATCCCCACAATCAAGTCAAACAACCATTGATACCGATAACTCCAATCTCTCAGAATGGTTGCCATAGCACCGGGACTCCTAGTTTCACTCGGTTTTGAAAACTCACCAATCCAGTCGCTTGATCTTCTATCATAACTGCTTTTTTTAACTCGCCGCTGTTGAACAGGGTCGTTATACAGCTTGCATGGTTAGTGAGACAGTTATTTAGGCATTTCTCATGCTGAAATAGTAACAACTTTTGTCTGAGCCATTGAATCAGATTGAGGTTTGGGAATTACACGAATTTCCACATCACTACCAAGCGCATTCAAAAATCGAAATAGGCGTTCGGTTGAAAATCCAGATAGTTTGCCACGTAGCAAAGCAGAGATTTTAGGTTGAGCGATTCCGAGTAGTTCTGCTGCTGCGGTTTGGGTCAGTTTTCGCGCCGCAATCAGTTGACTGATTTGTCGAACCAGTTCCGCTTTAATCAATAACTCTTGAGAGTTTGCCAATCCTAGATCGGCAAAAACATTACCACTGCTAGATTGTACGTTAATTTGCTCGCTCATTAGTGTACGCCTCAATTAAAATAGATTAAGCTCCAATTGCTTGGCGCTGGGAGTAAATTTCTTCTATTAGTAAATCGCGCAGTTCATCAGCAATGTCCGTAGGAGGATTGCCTGCAAGAGCGCGTCCAATTAGTCGTTCTGCTTCTCGAAGTTGAGCGCATTCAATTGCAAGCACGGCGGCGCTTCGATGCAGTACAGAACGAGTCGGTTCAAAATCCAATTGGTTTGCGACTAAATCCGCTGCGGCGCGTTCTTTGGCAAAGGCGGCTNNCGCTGGGAGTAAATTTCTTCTATCAGCAAGTCGCGCAGTTCATCAGCAATATCAGTCGGAGGATTACCTGCAAGGGCGCGTCCAATCAGCCGTTCTGCTTCCCGAAGTTCGGCACACTCAATCGCCAGCACGGCGGCGCTTCGATGCAG
>DNGG01000405.1 GCA_003486675.1 Cyanobacteria bacterium UBA11372 | reverse complement strand
CGTACTAGGATTTCAGAAACCTCGATCAAACTAATTTCTTGCCCTAACCCCTAACCCCTAACCCCTGGCAACTTGAGTTAATTAGCAGCGATCAGCTAAAGCAAAGCGTTCGATTCCGGCTAAATCGGGATATATTTTAATGTCATAATAACTTCCATTTTGCCGCAATAATTCAGCCACCGTATCCGCTTGTCCCGCCATCATTTCAATCAACCAAATGCCGCCGGGACGTAAATAATTAGGGGCGGTTTCTATTAGGTGACGAATGCAGTCTAAACCATCTTCGCCGCCATCGAGGGCGAGGTGGGGTTCGTGTTGGACAACTTCTGGTTGCAGCGTCGGTACTATGCTGCTGGGAATGTAAGGCGGGTTGGAAACCATGCCGCAGAGTCGCCCTTTAAGGGCTTCTAGCGGCTCAAACCAAATTCCCTCGTAAAACTTGATTTTTTGGGCAAAACCCTGTTGCTGGGCATTCTGGCGGGCAATGGCGAGAGCTGCGGTGCTGCGATCCACTGCATGGATCGTAGCATCAGGAAACGCGGCAGCTAAACCGATAGCGATCGCACCACTCCCAGTCCCCAAATCCGCCCAGTCTCCATTTTTGAGTTCCGCTTTCGCTGCTGCAACCGCTAAATCGATTAACAGTTCTGTTTCTGGGCGAGGGATTAATACTGCTGGGGAAACTAGCAAGGAAAAATTGCGCCAAGGGGTGACGCCAGCGATGTATTGTATGGGGAAGCGATCGCTGATTCGTCGCTGCCACAATTGGTTTAATTCTGGCAAACTTAGGCGCAGAGCAATGTTTTTTCTGTCGCGAAAAGACTCTAACCGCAACGCCAAGCGGTCTAAATCTGCTACCTCAAGCAACAACCAGTCTAATTCCTCTGGGGGAACTAAGGCGGCGCGCGCCGCCGCTAGAGCTTGTCGCCGCCATTGCCAAAGTTCTAAACCTGATACCGCCACCCCGGGCAAATTTTCCATCATTTAACGCCGATTTTGGGGCTGTTGCGGCTGATTTTGACGTTGGTTAGCTGGTTGGTTGGGGCGGATTTGGGGAGAATTCGGTTGTGTTTGTTGGAAATTTCGCACAAATTCTACTGAAGATCTGGGAGGAACTAACACAATTTGGTTCAGCTGGGGATCGTTGCTAGTTTGTAGATTTTGAAGCAACCCTTCCAGACTACCAACCTCAATCTCTATGGTGACGTTACTGTTAGGATTTTGTCTTTTGTAGTCGTCTACCATTCTTTGTAGTTCCTCCCGCTCAAAGAATAAAGGAACTGCGGTAATCTGCTGATTGTTACGTTGAAACCGCATTGTTAAGTTCGGAGCATAGAACAAAGGCACATCACCCTGACGATATAATTGCGGGGTTTGTCCCCCACCCTGCCGTTGCAACGCTACCGCCGCATCAACTTGCTGTTGCACGGGTAAAAAGTCAACCACCAATCGCTCTGGTTTATCTTTATTCTCTTGAGCCAGCTGGTAAACCTGCGCTAAAGACACCGGAACCACCTGCATAGATTGTACTGCCTGAGCATTTTCCGTTTTCAGCTTTTCTAGAAAAGCCTGAGCATCTTGCTGACTGATAAACACCCCAACCACAGAAGCCCGGGTTTGTTGGTTGTTAGAATTCTGTTGATTGTTAGCAGGGGTGGCAACCAGTAGCGCCCCCTGTCCATCGGCAATAGTAAATACAGGTACCCCTCGCAGCTTTTGCAGAATTTGTTCTTGTGGTAATGCCAGCACCTGCTGATTGCCGAGAATTGCCGAACCCAATACGGTACTTCCCAGCAGCCCCAAAGTTGCGCCCCAGCGAATCAATGATTTCATAACCTCTCCTGCTATTAATTTTCTCACAGGCAAAAAATTATTTTTTCAAAAAACACAGAATATTATTCTATGTTTTTCTTTTTTGGGTTTGAACCCAAGGGATATGATACCCTCACTCTATATCCTGAAGGAATCGTGCGGTTGCAAGCATTTTAACGGCTTTTTTGACAATCTAGCTGCGTTCGCTTCCGCTAGCCCTTGGCAGATCGCTTCTCCCATAACTAACTTTTCCTTCTGTCTTCACAAATGAGAGCGGTAAAAAATTTGACCTCTAGGCAGATTCTAGGATATTGATTTTGATAGACTTGTTTGTCGCCACAGCAGTTCCAAGGTCAAGAACTATTTTCGCTCAAAATGCTACAAATTTTTGAGCAATGCGATCGCCTATATTCCTAAATGCTACATTTGTAAGCAAGTGAAGCTGGCTAGCACTGCATCTATCCCGATTAAGAGCTTGGTCACAAGCAATTCCCAACTGCTTTTCCTGCCGTTGTAGCGAGAGAAATGGCTGCAACCAAAAATATGAATAATTATCCCTGTAGGGAAGATACTTCCCGTCATCAATATCCACAAACTGCGTTCCCCAAACCTCTCCCAAGGAGAATCGCCGTCGCCAGACACCTGCCCAGACTAGGAGCTATAACCATCATCCTACTTGTTTCAGGTTGTCAAACCACCCCCAGCGGACTCAAAATTGGCACGCTTTTACCCATCACCGGGGACTTGTCCCAGTTTGGCTCCTCGATGCAGGATAGTGCTAGTTTGCTGGTTAAAACCGTCAATGGCTGCGGCGGCGTTTTAAACAAACCCGTACAATTAATCTCCGAAGACGACCAAACCAATCCTTCTGCGGGTGCGGCGGCGATGAGTAAGCTAGCAGAAGTGGATCGAGTTGCCGGAGTCGTCGGTGCAGCCGGGAGTGCAGTTTCCAGTGCTGCAATTGACATTGCAGTACGCAATCAAGTCGTGCAAATTTCCCCCTCCAGTACCAGTCCCGTTTTTAGCGATCGCGCCAAAAAAGGTGATTTCAAGGGATTTTGGTTTCGCACCGCCCCGCCGGATACGTTTCAGGGACAAGCTTTAGCGAAATTTGCTCGTAGTAAAGGCTACAATTCTGTTTCAGTAATAGCAATTAATAACGACTATGGGAAAGGCTTGGTACAATCCTTTATCCCAGCCTTTGAAGCCGCTGGCGGCAAAGTCCTGAATCAGGCGAATCCGACTTATTATCCGCCTCAGAGTTCTACTTTTGACTCAGAAGTATCAGCAGCTTTTCAGGGGAATCCAAACGCCGTCGTTTTAGTTGCTTATCCAGAAACTGGCAGTATTATCGTCAAGACAGCTTATCAACAGGGACTACTGGGAAAACAAACCCAACTGCTGGTGACAGAAGGAATGAAAGATCCTAAAATTGCCCAACTCGCGGGAAAAAACACCCAGGGCAAGTTTATTGTATCAGGAGTTATCGGGACGGCGCCGAGTACAACCGGACCGGCAGTAAAACAGTTTCGCGAAGTCTACCAAACCACCTACAATCGTACTCCCGGAGTCTTTGACCCCAACACTTGGGATGCGACTGCGCTTTTAGTTCTGGCAGCAGAAGCCGCCAAATCGACTTCTGGTGCTGAAATTAAAGACAAAATCCGCGCCGTTGCCAATCCCCCAGGGCAAGAAGTTACCGATGTATGTCAAGCACTTTCCCTCATCCGCCAAGGTAAGGATATTAACTATCAGGGAGCAAGCGGTAAAGTAGATTTTGATGCCCAAGGCGATGTTGTCGGCAGTTACGATGTGTGGACAATTGACAATAACGGGCAACTCAAGGTGACAAATACCATCACCGTCGGTGGTTCTTAAACGAATCGCGGCAGGTAAGTTCCACCCTCGGCTCTCCGTTACTTAGGGTGATAAATTTATCTGATTATTCGTAGGTTGCGTAGCAGCCCAGGGAAACCCAACTCTCTAAGGCGTTCTAAGTTGGGTTTCGGACTACAGGCAGAGGCGATAAAAGAACTCGATGCGCTGCTACCTTGCATCCTTGACAAAGCCTTCAAAGGGGAATTATGAGCGTTACTATCAACATTCCTACAGTCAATGATGAACTCAGGGATTTTGACAACTTGTTTCAACTTTGGCGAAAGGCGATTGAAAATTGCTCAGACGTAACCTTTGATTTTTCCAAATGTTATTTTCTCCGACCTAATGCTGTTGCCTTTTTGGGAGGATTAATCCGTTTAATTCAAAGCCATGCGGGGAAAATTACCATTAATAAAGATACGTTGCATAAAGATGTAAAAATGAATCTTCAACAAAATGGATTCATGTATGCATTTTGTGAAGATAAAGAACCTTGGCAGGGTAATTCTATCCCCTACAGAGAAGACCCAAAACAAGATAAGGATGGTTTAGTGTACTACCTAACGGAACAATGGCTGGGAAGAGGCTGGGTTCAGATGGGTCAAAACTTGCGAAACGTTATTGTAGGAACCGTCTGGGAAATTTACGCCAATGCCTTTGAGCATGGGCGGACAGATATTGGTGTCTTTAGCTGTGGACAGCACTACCCCAACCTCAACCAACTCAAACTGACTGTAGTTGACTTCGGTGTGGGCATTCCCTACAACGTGCGCCAATTCCAAAACAACCTTGATTTATCAGCAGACAAAGCTTTGGAATGGGCATTCCAAGCGGGAACCAGTACTCGGCGGGGTGGTGTTGCTGGTGGCGTGGGGCTTGACTATTTGAAAAGATTTGTAAAGATTAATCGAGGAAAGGTGGAGTTTTTCAGTCATGATGGGTATGTAGCGATCGACGAAAATCAGGAGATTTACCAAAATCGGCAAACTTTTTTTCAGGGGACACTGGTTAACATCACGCTCCAATGTGACGAAGCGCTTTACCTGCTAGCCTCTGATGCCGATGATGAGGAGCCACTTTTCTAAGGGGAACCCAAAACATGAGACACGACATCCATGACCTAATAGGCAAAGCTTGCATGACACCCGATGAAGGTCAGAAGGTGTACGATCTGATTTACCCGGAACTCGTGGCAAATCGCCCTGTAGAGCTTGACTTTGCTAGGGTAGAGATTTTTGCGTCGCCCTTCTTCAACTTTGCCATCGGACAACTACTGAGGGACATTTCCCCAGATACCTTAAACCGTCTGCTCAAATTTTCTCACCTCAACCCCGTGGGTAGACACGTACTCACGCGAGTCATCGAAAACTCAAAGCAGTATTACTCGAATGAGAATACCCGCAAAGCAGTAGACGAAGTAGTCAGCGAACAGGCAAATAGTTTCTAATGGCAGTCAACTATGCAGTCCAGGCTGAAGTTGTTGATATTCGGTCTGACCAACCAAAAAAGGATGATATCTTTCTAGTAGACACCAATGTTTGGTACTGGCTGACCTATACCAAAGCCAGTACATCAGCAATTTCTTATCAAATTACAGACTATTCAACTTATCTAGCCAAAGCTCTTGCCGCTCAATCGTTGCTTTTGTACTGCGGTCTTTCTCTAGCAGAGTTAGCTTATAATATTGAGCAAACTGAAAAACGGCTCTTTTGTTCTAGCCTGAAAGCTAAGGAATACCGCCATAACTACCCAGGAGAAAGAGCTAATGTTATTGCTGAAATTCAAGCTGCTTGGAGCCAGGTTACATCAATTGCTGTCTCAACTGACATAACAGTTGATGAAGCCACCACTAACGCTTGCTTAAACAGGTTTCAAACTCAACTGCTTGACGGCTACGATTTGCTCATTCTTGAAGCAATGGACAAAGCAGGAATCGTTCAAGCGATTACCGATGATGGCGATTATGTAACCGTTCCTGGAATCAGAGTTTTCACAGCTAATCGTAATGTATTGATAGCAGCAGGCAACCAAAGCAAGCTTTTAACTCGCTAAAAATTCTCTAACACTAGCTGTAACAATTGGCTGTATCATTTATTGGTTATATGACGATATATTTTTTTCGATGATGCAGCGTAATACGATGGTGCTATTCCCCAATGACGGCTCTGCTAACGAATGCGATCGCTCTGCCACCAGAAGCCTGTAAGACTTGATCGGACTGTTTTAGGTAAATCAGCCCACCAGCTAGACAGAAGCGTCTCAGAGGCTATTTAACGCTTAGGTCAGATTTAGGTCAATTTCTGAGGTCAGATGCCTGCGATAACAGGTTTAAATACAAACTCTAGATTAAAACAATAAGACTGAAACCCTTACCATTTATGTCTCACTTGCAATCCGCTATAAATGGGCGTAACTGGACTCGAACCAGTGACCTCTACGATGTCAACGTAGCGCTCTAACCAACTGAGCTATACGCCCGTCCGCAGCTTTATAAGCATAGCACGGATTTTCCTCAAAGTGCAAATCCCGTTTTTTCAAGCAAATGCAGACGAACCAAAATTGGGTGGAATATCCTGGAAACGCCCAGAACCCACGGCTTGTATGGCTTCTTTCAGCGAAACATCCCCCGTGTAAAGGGCGCGTCCGACGATAACGCCGTTGACACCAATTGGTTCCAAACTTAGCAGACTCAGGAGGTCGGTAAGCGAACTGACGCCGCCGGAGGCGATGACGGGGATGGCGATGCTTTCTGCCAGTTCTCGCAATGCCTGTAGGTTTGGCCCTGAGAGCGTCCCATCGCGGTGGATATCGGTATAAATAATTGCCGCTGCACCTAGTTGTGCCATTTGGTGTGCCAAATCGGTGGCGGCAACTGAGGAAGTTTCCAACCAACCATCGGTGGCGACTTTGCCGTTACGGGCGTCGATGCCGACGACGATTTTCCCGCCAAATTCGCCGCACAAGTCGGCGACTAACTGGGGTTGTTTGACGGCGATAGTGCCTAAAATTACACGTCCGACGCCTAAGTCTAACAGTTGGGCAACACTGGTGCGATCGCGCAGCCCCCCACCGACTTGTATTGGTACCGATACCGCCTGCACAATTGCTTCAATTGCTTGCAAGTTCGCAGGCTTACCCGCCTTCGCACCATCTAAATCTACCACGTGCAGCCGCGTTGCCCCCTGGTCTACCCACTGTTGCGCCACTGCCACCGGGTTTTCGTCAAACACTTGCGACTGGGAATAGTCCCCCTGATACAGTCGCACGCATTTACCTTCTAGTAAATCAATTGCTGGTATTACTTCCATCACTTTTGGATTTGAGATAAAAGAATTGCAGATTTTAGATTTTAGTCAATCCGAGGAATCGAACCATCTGGCATTATAGCTGTAGGGACACGGCATTCTACAATTTTTAGGTAAAAATCAAAAGTTATCTCCAAATTGCAGGCTGTAGGGGCACGGCATTCTACAATTTTTGGTTGGGAATCAAAATTTATCTATGCCGTGTCCCTACTCGAATATCCCCCAATCCAAAATCCAAAATCTAAAATTTAAAATTCCGGGGGTGGAAGTTCTGACAAGATTGTAAAGCGAATGTGATTAATAGCTAAATCTCCGATTGAAACTTCTTCCTTATTTACAGGGTTTCCATGTACTTTCAAAGTAGCAAATGGAATCCCTTTACCAATTTCAATGTGATACCAAGATAAACCCATAAAAAAGCGGGTGGGGTAGGGGCCATTATCAACAATATCGTCGGGATTGGATTCCATTGGTAACCAACCCATTCCCGGTACGTAGAATTCCATCCAAACGTGATTGTAATCTGGATGTAAGGGAACTCTCTGATATTCGGCATATTTTGGACATTTATATCGACCGACGGTGCGGCTAGCAATGCCGTTTAACCTAGTTAAAGCGAGTAGGACGCCCAAATATTCGCCGCAGGAACCAGTGCCTCGTTCTAAAGCTACATCTGGGGTGTCAATGTGGGGCTTAATGCTATAGGAAAGCTTGTCATAAACATAGTTGCGAATTTTATAAATTTTCCGCAACATATTGGTTTCAGTGCCGATTGATTCTCTCGCAGCCCGACGGATAATAGCGCTGTCCATTGCCAGATTATCGTTATCCGTCATATATCTTTCTTTAAATTCCGGCGACAGGGGGGGAAGATTTTCCAAATCGCGGGGAGTGAGACGATATTTGATGCTGCGAACTTCTAAAAGAGCTTTCCAGCCAAATAAATGCCGTTCGTCGGGTTTGAGTGAGTCAAATTTAAACACCGCTACCCGCTGTCCATCGAGAATTTCTTCGGTAAAAGGAAGACCAATAGGAGAAACCGAAATTACTTTTTGTCGGTCGGTATCAGATGGTAGGGCGATGCGCCATTCTACGTCATCTAAATCGATTTGTTCGAGGGGTAACATTTCCTCGACGTAGGACATTTCGAGTAAATAGCCGTTGGAGAGGGCGTAGCGCTTTTCGGGATTGTAGTGGAAGTGGAGGGGGTGAATAAACGTGCGATCGCGATACTCTATTTCGTGGGATGGATCGGCATTCGGGTTATCCCGGATATAAGGCTCATCGCCCGCATAAGCCACGTAAAGAATATCTTGCTTTGTTTGAGCATCGGTGCAGAACGCTAACCCTGTAGGACACTCAAACGGCGTCAGGACGCTAAATTTAATTTCACCCGTAGCCCGCTCGAGACAGTATACGGTTTGCTCTAAATCATCCGAAACCCAGATTTCTTCAGATAGCACCGTCAGGTGTTCCACGCCAATTCCAGGGGCGTAAAATTGGGTAATCTGTTGACCCGTCTGGCGGTTATAAATAAAAATGTAGCCTGCTTTCTGACAGGAGACATAAACCGTAGATTCCCAAACTGCCACAGAGTCGGCGCTGTAAGGCAAGGTAACAAAATGCTGTAGTGGCGATGTACCCTGGGTCTTGAGTTGGTTCAAATTGCA
>DNGG01000638.1:15174-33582 GCA_003486675.1 Cyanobacteria bacterium UBA11372 | reverse complement strand
CGGCTCTGGGTTGGGCGCAGGCGGTGGCGGTTGTATGGTGTTTTGTAGTTCTCTCTGAACTTGTCCGCCTTCTATCGGGGGTGCAAATTGCAGGGGATTTTCAACCGTAGCTGGATTCGGAGCAGATGGCTCTGGATTGGGATTAAATGAGGGAGGTTCAGATCCGGAACCAGGCGGCATCTGGACAAAGGCCGGATTTTCAATCGCGCCCTCGCCAGGAATTGGTGTTTGTGCCCTTACAGCGGTAGTGGTTTCAGCTTGAACTGCTGCGATCGCTGGATCGGGATTTGTCTTTGTCCCCGACTCTGTCAGATTTAGTCCCCTAACCAAATCGCTTGTTTCGTAAAAAGTCCTTAGATCGAACTCGTATACGCGCTCAATTCTATCTTTAACAATTACTGCTAACTGTCCAGCTTGCAGCCCCTGGCGTTGGGAAGCATTCTGGTTAGATACTTCAATATTGCTATCTGTTAAGGCTCCCACCAGCGTGGTTTGAGTTTCCGGTATGTAGCGCACGAATAAAGCCGAACCCCGAATCCCAGCTGCTGCGTTGGGCGTCCGCACCCGCGTTGAGCCGCGTCCAGGTGGAATTAATAGCAGGACGGTGCCATTATTCAATCTAAAGTTGCGCGTGTTCGGTAAGAACTGAAATACTGCCTGTTCGCCGATTCTGGCTAAAGAGCCGTCGTTGAAGCGCAATTCGGCTAGGGATGCTCTCCCAGTTGCCACAGCATCTTCAGGGGCGAGCGGCTCCGATAAGCGCGCGGGACGCCCCTGTTGATTTTTCGGCACGATCCGAACAATGTTGCGTAATTGTTGAACAATAGCCCTGGTTAGAGGCGTTTGACCGTTGGCCTCTTTAGGGAGAGGCAGGGTCATCGCGCCCCACAACATCAAGGTAAAGAATATGACTAACTTGCGACTCATCGCTATTTAATGCAAGCTAGCACTTGTGCTACTACTCTTCCAAGATAACCTTTGTTTTGCTATATCGACATTGGGGATGTCCCCCATATTTGTCAAAATACCTTAATTTTGCTGGTGAAACTGCAACGGGTACGGTAAAATCCCTGATTTAGCGTTGAAAAATTAACAAGTTTTTAACGGAGCGAGCCTGCATGGGGGGAAAGGCAATCTGCACCAGTGTCGATGACAGGGGGGATAAGCATCCTGTAGAGTGGTGAAGATTTAACTAATGGGGAGTTTGAGTAGGCTACCAAATGCTTGGCAACCAACTGGGTAGAAAACTCCAACGATTACGTTGGATATATCTCGCTGGCTCCATAGTGTTGGCTTCTAGTGGAGAAGCTTTGTGGTTGAGTCGATTGAGTGCTGCGGCTGCTAGTTGGGAAAAGGATAGCAAATTGGTGGCAGCTTCAGACAAAATGCGAGATAAAACTCTAATTTCCTCTGCGGTTCGTTTATCTGCGTCAGCGATCGCATCGCCTGGTGAGCTGGGGGAGAAGGCAGAAAAGAAAACCTCACTCATCGATCGAGGGCAAGCAAGCGATACAAATCCCTTGAACGGTGTCTTGCCAGATGCCGAACTCAATCCTAATGCGCTCACCGCTCAATCTGTTACCCAGGAACAACCAACCCCTTTAGAAAATTCTCAGGAAACTGTCGAAGGATACCCGTTGCCGACGGCGAACGATTTGGAGGGTTTTCCCCATAGAGGAGTCGCAGAGTTGCTGCTCGAAACTGGGGAGAATATACAAGGGCAGGATAGGGATAGGTTGCCAAGCAACAAGCAGCGCGATCGCGCCTCACAAGCACAGCAACTAGAAGCTGAGTCTAAACCGAAACAGCCAGAAGAAGATGAATCGGATACGTCACAGACAGATGGCGATCCGGATCTGGGGATTTTGCGCCTGCGACAACAAGAAATACCCCCACCCGCACCGCCACCTAAACCGCCCCCACCTGCACCGCCACGTCAAAGCACACCAATATTCCACGTGCTGCCTCGGATCAGCTATTTCCAAACGAACAATATATTTTCCAGCGTCGATCCAGTTGGTGATGGTCTGATTTATCCGAGTCTAACGCTTTGGGCGGTTCCCCAACTCGGACGGAATACTTTTTTAACGCCCTCGATTGAAGGTAGTTTGATTCGTTACATTAAACAACCCGAGTTTAATTACAATCTGGTGAGATTTAGAACTGGTATCAGCCAACGCCTCAGCCGTCAAATGTTCGGTGAAATTGGTTGGACTAATCAACAGTTTTATCGAGCTGACCTTGACGATCGCTTTTTGAACGAGCATATGGCTTACCTATCCCTGTCGCGACAAGATCAGTTGACGCGACGGCTAAGACTGAATTCTTACTACGATTTTCGCGTCAGTTTTGCCGAGCCGGATAGCCGCAGTCGGATTATCAACTCTTTGTACCTATCTTTGAGCTATTCTTTCCAAACCAACCTGCAAGTCGCGATGGACTACCAGTTTGAGCGTTCCGATTTTACCGTGCGCGATCGCTATGACCAGTATCATCGCATTATGGGTCGCTTAACTTACGGCGTCTTGCGCGATAGTCAGATTAGCGTCTCAGGTGGGGTAAGTGTAGGCGGTTCTTCCGAGCCGTGGATTGATTTTGATAGTTTATTCTTCAGCGTTACTTACAGTGTGGATTTTCCGATTTATTAAGGGGTAATGGGTAATTGGTAATGGGTAATTGGTAATGGGTAATTGGTAATAGGAAGCGACATCAAACTTGTTGGTTTCAGATTTGATATAATTCCTGTAGTTACAACAAAATTTTTCTGCCGCAATCCTTCCCTCCTACCAATTACCAATTACCAATTACCAATTACCTATCACCAATTTGGTAAGAACACCAATCGCTCCAACTACCTGCATAAAGCTTGCCGGTTTTAATTCCAGCGATTTCTAAAGACAATAAATTGACGCAAGCTGTTACACCAGAACCGCAATAAACCATTATTTCTTTGGCATCTTTTAAGCCTTCCCAGCGTTGTTGTTGTTCTGGAAGGGGGAGCAGCCTTGCTTGAGAGTCGGTAACATCTTTCCAAGGATAGTTGACGGCAGAAGGAATGTGTCCGGCAATCGGATCGATGGGTTCTCGTTCGCCGCGATAGCGTTCTGGTTCGCGGGAGTCTACTAAAATTACCTCTGGTAGGTCTTTTCTGGCTTTTACGGCGTCGATGTCTACTAGGAGGTGCGATCGCAGGTTTGGGACAAATATCCCCGGTTGTAGGGGCGTAGGCACGGCATCTGTAACGGGATATCCCGCTGCTTGCCATCCGGCAAAACCACCATCGAGCAACGCGACTTTATCGTGTCCCATATAGCGTAGCAACCACCACAAACGCGCGGCAAAGGCAAAGCGAGAATCATCGTAGGCGACAACTAAAGTTTCCTGGGAATTAACGCCAATAGAGGCTAATTTTTCGGCTAATTCTGTTATGTTGGGCAAAGGATGGCGTCCGCCGTGACGCGCAACTGGACTGGAAAGATCGCGATTGAGATGGAGATAATAAGCGCTAGGAATGTGACTTTGGAGATACTGTCTTTGTCCCAGTTCCGTATCGTCTAGAGAAAAGCGACAATCTACAACAACTACTTGGGGATCGTTCAAGTGTTCTGAAAGCCATTGGGGGGAAATGACAAAAGTGTTCTCAGTCATATTGTTGTGTTTAAGGCCAAGAGATTTTTAAGCGCTAGCAAACTCAGTATATTGCCTAAGTTGTGGCGGATGAAATGCTAGCACAATTTCTTCCCTGGTTATGCCTTCCCGCAGCAAGTCTGTCGCGACTCCGTCTTCTGTCCAATCTTCCTCAATCCAAATTTTGCCATTATTTAACCGCACGTGAATCGTTACACCTTTAATTCGCTCATCCTTGTTCCAACCCATTGTCAGCAGCAAATAATGATCGTTGAATTCATCAAACACGACAGCACTTTCAAGGGTGGAGCTTGGAGATTTTAGATTAAGATTGTGGTACTCGGTTATAACTTTCTTGATGATTTGGCGGTATTGTTCTATTCTATCCATTGTTCAATTACCTCATTTTCTGGTTCTATAATGAGTAAATTTATTTGATTGCGTTTAAGGATGGTTTGAGCTAATTTTCTTTGAAAGTTGTTTTTGTAGACTGCCTTTGTAATTGCTAAATAAATTTTAAAATCGGAATTGGTTTCCTCTAAAATATCTCGGTAAATTACATACTGACCAACCGCACCCTCCAAATCGTTGATAAACGATCGCCCCAAAAAGCTTTTAACTTCTACAATAATCTTGCGTCCTTGCTTTTGGGCTGCTATTGTTTGTTCGGCTGCGATATCTGCGTAAACTTTATCTTCGCCATACTGTAGTACGTAGTCTTCTGCGAGAATCGTCCAGCCGTCTTTAATCAAGGCAAACTTTACAGCCTGATGGTAGACATCTCTAGCAGGCATAGGAAATTGGCAAGATTTTACTCTTTTATTTTACAGGAATCGGCTTTGAGATAAAAATGACTGGTGGGGTAGCGATCGCAAAGCGTATCCCATCCTCCCAACCAATCTTTAAAATAGAGTCATGGAAGACAACAATAGTTTCACCCCCCAACTCACAGAGGATGGTTCGTTTACCTTCTTTTCAGCGAAGTTTGGCGAAATGTTTCACAGTCGCTATGGTGCGAAACAGGAAGCTGAAAAAAAATTTGTCGAACCAACCGAACTCAGGCATAAGGCTGTAAAACCGAGTTTGAAATTGCTGGATGTTTGTTACGGTTTGGGATATAATACCGCAGCGGCTTTAGAAACGATTTGGCAAGTTAATCCTGATTGCTGTGTGGAGTGGATCGGATTGGAATTAGATCCGAGCGTGCCCAAGAGCGCGATCGCTCACAACCTCCTCGATACCTGGAATCCATCAATCGGGGAAATTCTCACGGATTTGGCGACTGCTTACCAAGTTAAAACAAACAGACTTGAAGCTAGATTGCTGATCGGCGATGCGAGGACAACGATCGGGCAAGTTTATCAGTCGGGATTTCAAGCGGATGCGATTTTTCTCGATCCGTTTTCACCTCCTACTTGTCCCCAATTATGGACGGTAGAATTTTTGGGATTGGTCGCCAAATGCCTGAAGCAGGATGGTAAGCTAGCAACTTATTCCTGTTCCGCAGCGGTACGGACGGCACTGATGGCAGCAGGGTTGCAAGTTGGCGCAACGCCACCAGTGGGGAGGCGAACTCCGGGTACAGTTGCGGGCTACACTAACGATTTACCGCCACTTTCACTGCAAGAACAAGAGCATTTGCAAACCCTAGCTGGGATTCCCTATCGCGATCCGAGTTTGTGCGATCGATCGGATGCGATCGCGCAACGGCGTCAAATCGAGCAAAAAACTTGCTCTCTGGAGCCTACTTCGCGATGGAAACAGCGGTGGTCAATGAATCAAAGTTAGAATCAGAGCAGGCGCGACAAGTAAAAAATCAAAAAATTGTCAAAAAGTATATTTAAAATCTTGCGGCGTGGAGTCATTTTCTAGTACAAACAAAGTAGATCAACTTGGTTTTTCTATTCGCGGATTTGAGATCGAAGGGGGATTATGACGATTTGGGTGAACGAACAGATCGATCCGATGGGTCTTGTTTACTCCTGCATCGCCTCCTGCAACGAGAACCAGGCGAAAGATTGCCACGAGTCTTTCAAGCGAAATTTGACTGAAGGACAAAAAGCAGCGGGTTGGGTGGCGCGCTTGCGGAAGGTTAATTCTTGGGATGAAGTTCCGGTAAATGCTTTAAAACTAGATTAATTTTTGGTTATGGCTTATCCACAACCTGTAAGTGTCCGGCATGGACTTCCGATCCATTTAGTTGCCGACAATGGACAAGAAGTTCAAATTTCGGTTCATAGACCTAGTTTATTTATGGTGCAAAACCTAGAAAGGGTGATTCCAGATTGGAACTTGCCAGTTTTATGGGTGGCGGTTGTCTTGCAGCAAGCAAGATACCAATTGGTAGAAAGTACACCCCATGTGGAACGGGAAAAAGAGCGCTTGCGGGAAAAATTTATGCGGTTTGGGTTTGATGTGGCGTTTAATTTGCGCGATCGCGGTTTTTTAAGCGACTTGATCGATCCTCGCACGGGTTATCCCCTACTTTCCCGTCCAGGAGAAATTCGCCACGACGATACGGCGGTAGTCAAAGCACTGCTGGGATTTCCGGTAACGACGAATCAATGTTCGGTTTTAACCCATCCCTGTTGGGGTACTGCGGTTTACCCCAGCACGCTTTTTGCTTCCGCTTCCCCCAGAATTATTAAATCTGTGTTAAAAAATGTTGCGGTTCTGCATGGTTGGAAGCTTGCCAAACCCGCCGTGGAACTATCTATTGCGGCGCAGGGGAATCGGTGATGGGGATTTGAGATTTGAGATTTGAGATGGCAGATTGAAGAAAATGTCAAGAAAGCTTTAAGATTTCAAATTTAAGATTTCAGATTTAAGATTGAAGAATTGCAGACTCAATAAAACAATCTGAAATCTGCAATCTACTATCTGCAATGCTTCAGTTGTGTTTGGGGCGACGCAGGGTTTTAGAATTGATGGGGCACAGAAGTTTGTTGATTTCGCGCAGTTGTTCGGCGGTTCCCATACACATGAGTAAATCTCCAGCCATAATCACAGTTTCGCCGGTTGGGCCGCCTATGAGGTGACCGTCGGCGCGGCGAATGGCTAAAACTAAGGCACCAGATTGCGATCGCAACCTCGCCTCGCGCAATGTTTGACCGACAAAGGGACAAGTTTCTGGATCGATTAAGAATTCTTCCATGTAAAAAGCGCGATCCGCTCCTGTAAGGATACCATCGACAAAATCCATTACCTGGGGTCTGAGGGCGGCTGCTGCCATGCGCTTTCCGCCTGTAATATAAGGAGAAACTACCGCATCGGCACCGCCGCGCTGTAATTTTTGGATCGCTTCTTCGCTATTGGCGCGGGCGATCGCTCTAATATTAGGATTGAGTGTTTTTGCAGAAAGTACTATATAAAGATTTTCTGCATCTCTGGGCAGCGCTGCAACTAAACAAATTGCCCGTTCAATTCCCACCGCCAGCAGCACTTCATCTAAAGTGGCGTCGCCTTGAACGGCAATATAACCCTGTGCTTGTGCTTCCTGTACTTGTTCTAAGCCTAAGTCTATCGTCACAAATGGGATGCCTTCGGCGGCAAATTCTAAGGCGATTTGACGACCAGTGCGCCCAAATCCGCAAATAATATAGTGTTGGTTTAACGATTCAATCAAGCGTTTTAATTGCCTCAGTCGTCTTCCTTCTTGAAAGTAACCTTGAATCAGGGCTTCTGTAAATCGGTTGACGATATAACCGATGACGATAACGCCCATTAAAATTAAGACGATGGTAAAAATCCGCCCGCGATGACCGAGAGGTTGGGTTTCTCCGTATCCCACGGTAGCGAGGGTAATCACCGTCATGTAAATGGCGTCAGACCACCCCCATCCTTCTACCAACTTATACCACAGCGTGCCTAAGACGAAGACGCCAAATAGCGCGATCGCACCCGCAACTAGCTGTTGTTGGAGGCGACGATATTTTTGCTCTAACGTAGAATACACGAATATTGCCCGCCCATCTAAACAATCTACCAATAGGTAGAATAGCGGCTGCTAGTTGCTAATTGCTAATTGCTAATTGGTAATTGCTAATTGGTAATTGGGATCAAAGCGTAATATAGCATTTTTCCTGATTGAGCCATTAGCCATTAGCCATTAGCCAATTTTTTGAGATAACTAGCAAGTATAGCTAGTTGAATCGGAAAGCTGATTTTGACAGTGCATGAGATAGATTTGCGTTACGCGATCGCGCGGATTTTCTTGCCAAGATTTTTCAAACAGTTGTTTCGCCTCGTTTAACAAACCTGAATGGTACATAAATAACGCTTTTTCAAACAGGGGTTTAGTGGCTAATTTCGCCTGTTTTATTTCGAGCGGATCGGCATCGAAGACTTCAAATACGGCAACTTTTTGGGATTTTCCCTTCACTTTGACGCGATCGATCAAGCGCAGCGCAAAATTCATTGGTTCTTGCAGTTGTGAGAAGGTGTAGTGAGAAATTAGCAAAGGAACGCTATAAATTTTCGTCAACTGCTCAAGACGCGAGGAAAGATTTACAGCATCGCTAATCACCGTGCTATCCATGCGGAAATTTCCCCCCACCATTCCTAACATCAATTTGCCCGTGTTAATGCCAATGCCAATTTGAATCTGCGGACGCTCTGGACGAGCGCGCGTGGTGTTATATTCTGCTAAAGTTTTGAGCATAGCAATTGCTGCTTTTATGGCATCGTCTGCACTTCCTGGGAACAGAGCCATAATTGCATCGCCGATATACTTATCAATAAACCCGTGATTTTGCAGAATCGCGGGTTCCATGCGGGATAAATAACCATTAATAAATTTAAAATTATCCTCTGGAGTCATTGTTTCCGAGAGTCTGGTAAAGTCGCGAATATCGGAAAAGAGAACAGTCATTTCTTTCGCGACCGAATCCCCTTGTTGAATATCAACAATGGTTTGTTTATCTAATAACTGGAGAAATTGACGGGGGACAAATCGGGAAAATACTTCGTTGAGTTGAAATAGTTCTTGGGTAAATTTCTCGCGTTCTGCTTCAGATCTTTTGCGATCGCTGATATCTTGGAAGGCAGCGATCGCATAGATAATTTTCCCCCTGTCATCCCTGATGGGTGTAGAAGTAACTTCCAAGGGAACAATCCGATCTGCTTGATGAATTTCCAAATCGTCAGCACGCACAGTTTCCCCAGATAAAGAACGGGTAATTGGCAATTCTTCTTTTGGGTATAAATGTCCCGTTCCCCCTCGATAAAACCGCTCAAAATCCAGCAACCGATCGATTTTAGTATCTGGTATTTTTTCAATCCCAAGCAATTCTTTTGCCTTTTGATTTACATAAGTCAATTCTCCCGTTGCATCGTGGACGGATACGCCGACAGGCATGGCTTCCAAAAACTGCGCGAGGCGGCGTTCGCTCTCTCTCAGTTTGGCGTTTTGTTCGATAATTTTTTGCTCTAAAAAATAAACTTTTAGTCCTTCTTTGATAGTTACATTGAGTTCTTCAGCTTGCCAAGGTTTGGCGATGTAGCGATAGAGTTTGGCTGAATTAATGGCATTGGTGACGCCTTCGATACTTGCTTGACCCGTCAACATAATTTTGAGGGTTGTGGGCGAGCGCTGGTGAATTTGTTTTAAGACTTCATCCCCTTTGAGATCGGGCATGATATAATCAGCGATGACGATAGCAATATCGCAGCCCTCGTCGATTAAATCTTCGACTAACTCTAAAGCTTCAATCCCGCCAACAGCTGTTTCAATATCAAAATGATCTTCTAGAACTTCCGATAGTTCTCTTCTTAAACTATCCAGAACCGTAATCTCGTCATCAACGCAGATAATGACGGGTTTTTTCATAATTTTTCAACCCCCGATATAATTGCTCCAATTAATTCTTTTTTGTCCCAAGGTTTAGCAATATAATTATGGAGATTGGCGTATTTATTGGCTCTTTCAATCGCAGCTTCATCGGCTTGACCTGTGAGTAAAATTTTGACAACTTGCGGAAACCTTTTATGAACTTCGATCAAAAATTCATCGCCCTTCATTCCTGGCATGAGCCAATCGGAAACAATAACGATTACCTTAATTTCTTCATCTTCAAGTTCTGCCAAAACTTCTAGAGCTTCCTCAGCGCTTTCAGCCATTTCATAGGTGTACTTGTCCTCGAATTCCTCTTGAAGTTGTCGGATAATGCTATTTAAAATAATACAGCGCTTTGCGCTGTTATGAGGTACAGTAACAGCAACTAGCGAACCAATTTCTTAAATGTTGAGGATTGATTAAATGGAGAGCAACTGCAATTATTTTATCAATCATAGACGTGGTAGTTGGAGCAAAAAAACGCAAAAAAGATTTGAGTTGTGACCACCAAAGTTCAATGGGATTAAAATCTGGAGAGTAAGGAGATAAACAAATAACACTTGCACCTACAGATTGAATCATAGGTTCAATAGATGCTAGTTTATGGGCAGGTAAATTATCCATAACTACTACTGCTCCAGGCCATAGTTGAGGGCAGAAAAATTTCTCAATAAATACTGCGAATGCCCATCCATCCATCGAATCATTCATTGTCATCAATGCTAGCACTTTGTTAATACTAATTGCGCCAATTGCAGTGACTTTAGCTGCTCGGTAAAACGGCTTGAGTGAGGTTACTCTTTTTCCCGGCTGTGAACGGGCATGAGTTCTGGTCAACCCTAGTAGAATGCCAGTTTCATCCAGAAATACGAGGTTTTCTGGCTCGATATGTTTGATTTTCTGCCAATACTCCACTCTTAAATTTTGAACTCTTTCTGTTGCTGCTTGGCTACTGTACCAAGTTTTTTTTTCCGATTTAATCCTAATTTCTGCAAGCAGCGACACATGGCCGACGGACTTACCCAATTTCCCGTTTTAATCGCAAATAATTCACATAACTCTTCTAAAGTGGCATCTGGATGATCTGCTACCAATGCTTTGATTTCTGGTTCCGCATTTGTCAGGTGGCTAAACTGTGGTTTTCCCGTCCGTTTGGGCTGTAAATCTCCCTCTTTTTGTTGTTGTTTTACGAGTTTTTGTACTAAACTTTTACTGACAGCAAATTTGGTAGCTACTTTCCTAATTGACATTTTTTCTACCAAATGCGCTATCACTATTCTTTTGCGGAACTCAACCGAATATGCTTTCATTAACTTTGGCTACAGAATGATATTTTATTGTACCTCATAACAGCGCAAAGCGCTGTAACTTCGTCGTCAACGCACAGAATAGCAAGGTTACTCATTGTTTTTCTCCATTTTGAATGGGTGTATTTTGGATTTGTGGGTTGGGTAGCCCGAACGCAATATTTTTGCCAGATTTTTATTGATTTTATTCATTCTTTTGCGTCTCGATAGCTACCCCTTCATAAATAAATATCGATCGTTGACATTTGCACGCCCACCGAAGCGAAGGAAATTGTAGCGGCTTGTCCCTCATATTCTTGAAATAACCATTGTCCTGATTCATTTTTCAGTTACTGCTCAACTAAAAACTCATATTGGTCAACTAAAATATACTCGCGAAACTCAGGAATCGAGTGATAGAAGCGAAACTTATTTGTTCGAGCAAAATCTTCTTTAGAGTTAGAAAGCACTTCCACAATCAGGATGGGATTGAGTACCTCATCGTTGCGTCCTTCATTGAAAACTGGTTCTCCAGAAATTACCATGACATCAGGATAAGTTGCGCGCCGATATCGGGGAATCCACAAGCGCAAATCGCTCATAAATGGTTCGGCATTCTTCCCCCGTAAACCTAATTGCAAGAAAGTACAGATATTGCGTGTTATCCGGTTATGATTAATAGTGCCACCTGTCATGGGTACAATTTCTCCATCGCGATATTCACTTCTGAATTCAGCAGTTTCTTCTAACTTTCGGTACTCATCTGGAGTGTAGGTGCGTTGCGGCGTCTGAGTTAACATTTCTATCTCCTAGTTAGTTTATTTATAGTAACGCTCCTCTAAAAGCGAGGCAGAGCCTCTAAGAAAGCGAGGCAGAGCCTCTAAGAAAGCGAGGCTCTGCCTCGCTTGATCTCGTTCTCCGGGCTCAGCCTGGGAACGAGTTAGGGTGGGTTGCTGCCTCCAGTTCTATAGCATAGGTAAAGAAACGGTAAAAGTCGTTTTACCGGGAACTGATGCAAAAGTAATAATGCCCTGATGTTTGGCGACAATTTTCCGCACAATATCGAGTCCCAAACCGCTGCCTTCGCCTGCGGGTTTAGTGGTAAAGAAGGGTTGAAAGATTTTGTCTTTAATCTCATCAGGGATACCTTTACCGCTGTCAGTAATGCTGATTTTGATGGAACCGTCTTGTTGAATGGCTTCAACGGTGAGGGTTCCTTTATTATCCATCGCTTGCAGGGCGTTGTGGATTAAATTTGTCCACACTTGGTTGAGTTCATCGAAGTAACAATCAATGGGTGGGAGTTCTTGGTAGTGGCGGATTAATTCGACCCCATGTTTGATTTGATTGTGATAGAGGGTTAAAACCGCTTCCAAACCATCGAGGATATTGGCTTGGACGGTTTCGCCAGTTTGGTCGTAACGGGCGTAGGTTTTGAGGGCAAACACGACTTTGGCGGCGCGATCGCTTGCCGTAGTAATATCTCTAGTACTATCTTGCAAGCGAGCAAAGGAACGCACAATTTTGAGGAAACTATCGCTGTCAGGTTGTTGCAAGAGAGGGATGAGGGGTTCGAGGTTGTGGCAAATTCCCAAATCGAGGAGGAGGTTAGCCAAGGTGTCAGCATTGTTAATATTTTGTGCTTCTAATTCTCCCGTGAGGGCTTTTCGCAATTGTCGTCGTTCGCGCCCGGATATGGTGGTTGTGTTGGAGAGCGATCGCTCTAACAATACCAAAAATTTCTCTTCTCGCTCTGGGGTAAGTCCTCGGAATAAAGCAGGAAGCTTGCTCAGGTTTTCTTGGAGGAATTCGCTAATATAACCCACGGAAGAACGAATTGCACCCAAAGGCGTGTTAATTTCATGAGCAACTCCAGCCACCAGTTGACCTAATGCTGCCATTTTTTCTGATTGAATCAGTTCGTCTTGGGTAGCTTTTAAATCGCTTAAAGCTTGGGATAACTCTTGGGTACGTTCCTCTACTTTCGTTTCCAAAGTAGCGTACAGTTGGGCATTTTCAATCGAGATAGCTGCTTGTGAAGCTAACACTTTTAACACTTCTAATCGGGCTGGAGTAAATGCACCTACTATCAGATTATTTTCGAGATAAAGGAGAGCGATCGCCACTCCCTGTTTTTGGATCGGCATACACAAAACCGACTTGGGTTGATGCCCAATAATGTAGGAGTCAGCCGCAAATTTAGTCTCATTTGTAGCGTCATTAATTACCAAAGTTTCTTGGGTGCGCCAGACATAATTGATGATGGTGATGGGAATTTCCTCAGATTCAACAACGGGAGTAGGCTGGATATTGCACTCTTTACTACTGATGCATTGAGCAGCGACGAAGAGTGAATCTCCCTCTGGCAAAATCAGAGTTCCTTTTTCTGCTCCTGCATTCTCGATCGTCACTTGCATTAAATTGGATAGCAACCGATCAAGATGAATTTCTTCTGACAGCGATTGAGATGCTTTAAGGACTGTTGCCAAATCCATAATTTCTGCAACACCTGAAGTAGTGGATGTTATAGTTCCAGTAATCATTTGAGCAATTGTCTCGCCTGTCTTTAAGCTTATTTTCTGGTTTAAGATCGGGGCGAGTAATTTGGGATAGCGCTTTTCTAAATCTTCAACTTTAGCTTTAGCACCCCAACGTGCATAAGCGTAGTAAGCATCAGTTAGATAGGCTTGGGCAATTTTTTCTTTTCCCCAATTTAGGTAAAATTTGGCAGCAAGTTCGTTGGCGAGTGCTTCTTCATTGATGTATTCGTTATCTTTGGCTGCTTTGATGGCGCTATCATATAAATTCATGGCGGCGATACTGTTGCTCAAAACTCGCGCTTTTTCAGCTTCTACCAAGTCATATTTGTGTTGAAAATTCATGGGAGCAGATTCCGCCCATTTCTGTAGTTTTGCTTGGTTATTTTCTACTTTCAACAACCCGTTTTCTGGTTCAAGATTAGCAACAGCAAGTCGTACTAGAGAATCGTAAAAATAGAAAACAGGTTCATTGATTAATCCCACACAACCATCTAGAAATCCTTCAGCTAAAGGTACTTGTTCTAATGCTATTTCGTTGCTATCAAATAAATAACACAGGATAGCTCTGTGAAGATAGATAGAGTGCAGTGCAAATTTATCTTGGGCTTTTTCGAGAAGGGGGAACATTTTAGCAGTGTTGAATGCTTCACCTATTAAAAGCAGCGTATTTTCTGATTTTCCTAATAAATTTAGCACTGACTGCCACATTATCTTCAGCCAATTCAAAGGAGTTATTTGCCGATTTTTAGCAATTACATAACTATAGTTTTTTATTTGCTGTTCAAGTCCTACTAATTCTTGTCCAGCAAAATAGGCATATTGGCATTTTTCCAGAACACAATAGCTGGAATGCGCTAAATCTCCATTTTCCAAACCGCTTTGATAACCTGCTGCAAAAAGTGGTTGAGTTAACCGCAGATGCTGTTGACCTTGGAAGGCAAAAGCTGCTACTTTAAATAACACTGCACTCTTGATTTGTTTAGCATTTAAGTGTGCGATCAAATCAACAGCAAAACAGCCATAGCGATAAGATGCCTCAAAGTCTCTGACTACCAAATTGAGAATGATAGCATAATCAGCAAAAGCATAGGGTGAGAAAACTGAATGACCATATTGGAGTAATAAATTCACTTCTTCGCACCCCATGTGCGCAGTTAAAATTGGTGCAACCATAGCCGCAGCAGGAGTCATGCTGGATATAATTCCCAGGGCTGCTAATTTATACCTATCTGTCATCAAAGGTAGATTTAGTAATTCCTCGTTACTCTTTCCAGCTAAAGCGTTTGCTGTTGCTTTTACTGTTTGTTGAATTTCTTCATTAGTTGGTGATTTAGGTAAATTTACTCCGAGTATATTTAACACTTGCAAACCAATTTCAATCGCTTCCAGTTGTTTAGTTTCTGCTATGCAAGCGGCAATTTTTACTTCATATACTTTGACTTTATCTAAAATATTTTTTGCCTGTTGTAGTACAATTTCTGCTAATTGCTTCATCTGCTCAAAATCACCACTCAGATAAGCAACCTCTGTCCCATTCTCATGAAGCGCTAAAGTCAAATCATACTGATGAAGCCAACTAGAAGCTGTGAGTAATTCCAAACCCATAGCTAAATATCTTTTGGCAGCAGCATAAGCTGTTGAAACTTTGGCTTTGCGTCCAGCAATCAGATTTAAAGAAGCTAGTTCATCCCGTTTTATTTGAGAAGTAATTAACTCTACTCCAATATTTAACTGATTGACGATATCAAAAATCTTTTCTTCCTGTTCCTCGGTGGGAGTATTGCTTAACAGCAGTTGTCCAATTTTTAGATGAGTCGCTTTTTTATGGTCTTCTGGAATCAGAGAATATGCTGCTTGCTGTACTCGGTCATGCAAAAATTTGTAGGGAACTGTCAGTTCTCCTTTATCTGTCGTCAGTTGTTCGTTTTCCTGACTATCTTCCTGAAATAATTTGTAAATTTCAGTAATCGGAATCACCAGTCCTTCTTGCAAAGCTTTCCACAAATCAGCCGCTGTTTCTGCTGGTGACTTTTCACGAACAATTGCCAGTGTAGCCAAGTCAAATTGGTTGCCAATACAGGCTGCTAATTTCAAAACTTCTTGAGTATTTATCGGCAATTTTTGCAACTGAATTGCCATAAATTCTACGACGTCATCGGTCAAGGCCAGCGCCTTCACTTTGGCAATGTCGCACTCCCAATAGCTGCTATTAAAATTAAACGCAATCAACTCATCTTCATAGAGAGATTTGAGGAATTGTGTTGCAAAGAAAGGATTACCCTTGGTTTTAGCAAATACCAATTCTGTCAAAGGAATTGCTATTTCTGATGGACAACTCAGGGTATCAGCAATCAGTTGATTTAGGGAAGGTTGGTCTAGGGGCGCTAAAGTAATTTGATTTACCGTCGCTGAGTCGTTGCGAATCTCATCCAAGGTCAGCATTAGCGGATGGGCACCAAAAACTTCGTTATCTCGATACGCTCCTATTAATAACAGATGGCGGGTATTAGTCTCGCTCATTAACAATTGCATTAGCTTCAATGAAGCCGAATCTGCCCATTGTAAATCGTCTAATAAAATGACTAAAGGATGCTCTTTTGTAGCTAAGACTCGGATGAAATTTTGAAATAATAGATTGAAGCGATTTTGAGCGGCAATCCCTTCTAGTTCTGGGACTTTTTGCTGCTTGCCAATCAGGTGTTCTAATTCGGGGATGACATCGATAATCACCTGACCATTTTCACCTAAAGCTTCTATTATTTTGGCTTTCCATTTCTGCAATTCGGTAGCATTTTCTGTGAGTAATTGCTGCATCAAATTTTGGAATGCTTGCACCCAGGCGGAAAAGGGAATATCGCGCTTGAATTGGTCAAATTTCCCTTTGATGAAGTAACCCCGTTGGCGAACAATTGGTTTGTGAACTTCATTAACTACGGCGGTTTTGCCAATGCCGGAAAATCCAGCAACTAGCATGATTTCCTTATGGCCTTCGCTGATGCGATCAAATGCCTCTAATAAGGTTTTAACTTCGGTTTCTCTGCCGTAAAGTTTTTCGGGAATGACGAAGCGATCGCATACATCCCTCTCCCCTAAACTAAACTGACAAATGCTGCCTTTTTCTTGCCATTGCTGCCAACATTTTTCTAAGTCATATTGCAATCCAAAAGCACTTTGATAGCGCAATTCTGCGGTTTTTGCCATCAATTTCATCGCCATGTCTGAAACAGCTTGGGGAATCGTTCGTACAATTTCAATCGCAGGAGTTGGTATTCGCGCCATGTGGCAGTGAACTAACTCCATTGGGTCGATTGATTCAAATGGTAATTTACCTGTTAGTAGTTGGTAAAATGTCACACCCAACGAGTAAAAATCAGTCCGATAGTCGATGCCGCGATTCATCCTGCCAGTTTGTTCTGGGGAAATATAAGCTAGGGTTCCTTCCAAGACGTTAGGGTTACCAATCTCCTGATTCTCTCTCGGCAATAAAGAGGCGATGCTAAAGTCAATTATTTTTATTTCTTTGGTTTTAGGATTAATGATAATATTCTGGGGTTTGATATCTTTGTGAATGACTCGGTTGCGATAAAGTCCTGCTAAAATTTGAGCGATCGCCATCCCATACGACAGAAATTCATCGATACTCATTGACCTGTCGCCCAGGTATTCAGACAAGGAGATTCCCCCCATATCTTCCATGACTAAGGCAAAACTATTGCCGTAGTTTTCCAGCGCAATCGGTTTAACAATTCCCGCCAAGTCGAGATTTTTAGTAATGGTATACTGATTCCGAAACTGCACCAATTCGTTGAAAGTAGGATACTCGCTTTTGAGCAGTTTGATGACAACCAATCTTTGGTCTGACTCGGAAATCCCCCGATACACTAACGTTCTAGAGCCATCGTAGATCTGTTCGGTGATGCGATAGTTAGGAATGATCGGGAAATTTCTGCTCATATTTAGTCCTCTGCAACTGGACGCGATATTCGTGACCGCGCTGTTCAACCTAAGTATTGTTACTGATTTCTGGTCTGGGAGAATCAACTCAATAGATCGGCGATCGCTTATCGCCTGCGTAGCAAATATCGCGCCTTAGTTAATTCCCCTGACTACAAGGGTTAGACGCACCAATCGTGTCAGTATACTCAACTACGCCGACACTAGAGACAATGATTCCTAGTTAATTATATTCACTTGATTTACATACTATCCTCAAAAAATGTTAATTTCCAGTAATTTCAGTAAGATCGCCCAAAAGCTTGATTCAGGATAAAAACAGATGAAGCAACTAAATTAGAGCGGAAAAGCCGGGAAATTACCCTATTTTACGGCTCGGTCTAGCAGTGCGCCATAAGCGATCCCTTTTGCTGTTACGTAAGCGATCGCAGTTAATTAACAGACCGCAGTCAACCGTACTTTTACGCAAGAGATAGCTTGGCGCGATGCGTTCGCTTGTGGCAACTAGATGATTTCGTAACATTATTATCGAGAAAAATTCAATAATTTCAGAAATATTACCGCAATCAAATGAAGAATTTGTGAAAAAACAATAGAAATAAGCGCCAATAAATAATACAATTGATAGATCTGCTCAATGGGAAAACAGCCGTCTTCGCTCTAAACCCAGCTAAAGCCAGATGTTTGAGCAGTCGCATTAGACAATATTGCAGTTAGCGAATTCAAAGGAACAGGTAGTGAGCGTAGAAACTTTAGTTGAGAACCCCCAAATCCCGGCAGAATCAGCACCCGTGCTGTCGGCAGCATTCGATTCAGCCAACTTTGACCAATCGGTCATGTCCACCTACGCGCGTTTTTCCCTGGCGTTGGAACGGGGAGAGGGTTGTCGCGTTTGGGATACTCAAGGACGAGAATATCTGGATTTTGTCGCTGGAATTGCCACTTGCACTTTAGGACACGCTCATCCAGCAATGGTTGAAACTGTAACGCGGCAAATTCAAACGCTGCACCACGTTTCTAATCTGTATTACGTCCCCGTGCAAGGACAGTTGGCGAAGTGGTTAATCGACCATTCTTGTGCGGATCGGGCATTCTTTTGCAACTCCGGTGCAGAAGCGAACGAAGGGGCGATTAAATTGGCGCGGAAATACGCCCACACGGTTCTAGA
>DNGG01000638.1:3865-14980 GCA_003486675.1 Cyanobacteria bacterium UBA11372 | reverse complement strand
ATCGAGTTTCCGGTAATTTTGACCGCGCACGCCAGTTTCCACGGGCGCACGCTAGCGACGATTACAGCCACGGGTCAGCCGAAGTATCAAAAGAATTTCGATCCGTTGATGCCGGGATTCCATTACGTGGAATATAACGATATTGAAGCGATTCGGAATGCGATCGCCTTCATCGATGAAGGCGATCGCCGCGTCTGTGCAATTATGCTGGAAGCTTTGCAAGGCGAAGGCGGCGTTCGTCCGGGAGAAAAAGAATATTTCCAACAAATACGCCAAATTTGCGACGAAACTGGCATTTTGCTCATTCTCGACGAAGTGCAAGTGGGAATGGGACGCACGGGCAAATATTGGGGCTATGAAAATCTGGGAATTGAACCGGATATCTTCACCAGTGCTAAAGGATTGGGCGGCGGGATTCCCATCGGCGCCACATTGTGCAAAGCTAAGTGCGATGTTTTCCAACCCGGAGATCACGCCAGCACCTTCGGCGGCAATCCTTTTGCTTGTGCGGTGGCATTGACGGTGTGTCAAACTCTGGAAAAAGAGAACCTGCTGCAAAATGTGCAAGCACGCGGCGAACAATTGCGGGAAGGATTGAGAGCGATCGCCTCCCAACACCCGGATAAAATAGCCGAAGTGCGCGGCTGGGGTTTAATTAACGGCATGGAATTAAACGCCGATATTGCCCTAACTTCAGCCGATATCGTCAAAGCAGCGATGGCAGAAGGCGTATTATTAGTACCAGCAGGGCCAAAAGTTGTCCGGTTTGTACCGCCTTTGATTGTAAGTGCAGAGGAAGTCGAGCGGGCATTGCAAGCGGTGGAAAAGGCGATAGTTTCTTTGACGGCGTAAGTGCGATTCGCCCAAAGGGCGATCCGCTTCGCGGAATCGCGCAGCGTGCCCTTGGCATATCGCTTGGGGCTAAACCCTTGTTTCTTGCAAATAGCTAAACTTGAAAGCCTAGATTTTTCGTCAAGAAACAAGGGTTTCAAGGCTTGTTTGTTTCATTGCGTCGGGTTTATAGATCGTTCCGTCAAAAACTATTTTATATGTCGCAGTTGGAACCATTTGTCTGAGTATTTGTACATGTGCTTCAGCATCGCTGCGGCGACGCAAACGGCAAACAGTAATATTCTGAGCATTTGGTAGAAACCGGATAATGCACCAAGCATGAAGTTGATCGAGATCAGACATAGGGAATTTAAGCGATCGCTATTTTTGCGTCGCGCTTGTTGTTGGTTGAGATCGCAATTGATGAGAAACTGAAACAGCAGACAGCAAGAAAGTCGCCTGAAAACAGCAATGCTTTCTGGTTGCCTGTAACTTAATTGTGCGATCTCACTATAAGCTGCTTATAACGATCTTGCCAAGCAGCTTATATAAGAATTTTATAGTAACCAACATGACCGAACAGCAAGGATCAAAGCAAGAGTCGCTATTAAAGAAGCGTAGAGAGGAGTTGGGACTGACTCAAAGAGACATTGCTGTTGCCATTGATGTCTCTGTCCAAACAATCAGTAACTGGGAGACGGGAAGATATAAAGAAGCGAAACTGACTCTTGCTCAGGTCAAAGCTTTGTGTAAGGTATTGAAATGGAATGTGGATGACCTACCTGATGATTTTAGAGCGCCTGAGTCTTAATGAGATACTTTGTTACACAACAAGCTACGCCTCTGTGACTGAATATATCGTCAGGACTTACGCAAACACCAAAGTTTCTCTGAAAAATGTTCGCCAAAGGAAACTAGATATCGCAGCAAGAAACCCGGTTTCGAGCATCGTCGTGGGTAAGTCCCGATCCTTTCACCGTTTCAATACAAAAATTATCATTTATATATAAATTTTTAGTATTAACCCAGGCAAAACCAGCAATTATACTGGAAATCAGTAATTATACTATACATATTTTCTTAACAAAATCTTCATCGTAAAAATACTGAATTATTTAACTTGTTACGATTGATAAATCAATAAAATTATATAGGCAATTCATGTTACCTTCAACTATAATTCAATCAAATAGATTTTGAACCCAACCAGGAGAAAAGTAAAGAAATAATAATATGTTGAGGAAGAATATATGATTGCGATCAAAGCGGGTGCCGAAACTAGGACTGAGAATCATACTAAAATAATTATTAAAGATAGACGGGAATACAATAGTTGGGTAGCAAGTGAAACTCTAGAAGATTATGCCCTGCGCTACACACCCAAATCTTTCCGCAAGTGGTCAGAGTTTCTGGTTGCCAATACAGCGATGGGCGGAATTTCTTTTTTAGCCTTAGAAGCGATTGGGGGGTCAATAGCGATCAGCTATGGCTTTGCCAATTCCTTCTGGGCGATTATTGTTGTGGGCGCGATAATTTTTCTGGCGGGTATCCCGATTTGTTACTACGCCTCGAAATATAACATCGATATGGATTTGCTAACGCGAGGCGCGGGATTCGGTTACATTGGCTCTACGATTACTTCGCTGATTTATGCTTCGTTTACGTTTATATTCTTTGCCCTAGAAGCCGCAATCATGTCTCAGGCGCTAGAGCTATATTTTCACCTGCCTTTGCCCATCGGTTATATCGTTTGCTCTTTAATTATTATTCCCTTGGTTTTCTTTGGGGTGACTCTGATTAACCAGATCCAATTATGGACGCAACCTTTATGGTTAATTTTGATGATTGCCCCTTATATTTTTGTGCTGTATAAAGAACCTGCCGCCCTGTCTAATTGGTTCAACTTTGCCGGGAGATCGACTAGCGGTGCTGCTTTCGATCCGCTGTTGTTTGGTTCGGCGGCTACTGTATCTTTTTCTTTAATTGCCCAACTGGGAGAGCAAGTAGACTATCTGCGTTTTCTACCCGATAAAACCGAAAAAAATCGAACTCGGTGGTGGCTGGCTGCGATTTTAGCAGGTCCCGGCTGGATTATTTTGGGGGGAGCAAAACAGTTAGGCGGCGCTTTTCTCGCCTCTTTAGCTATAAGTCATGGGGTCAGTTTTACCAAAGCAGTCGAGCCAATTCAAATGTATTTAGCTGGGTATGAAGCGATATTTTCCAATCCAGGGATAGTTTTAACCGTTGGCACGCTGTTTGTAATTATTTCTCAGATTAAAATTAACGTCACCAATGCTTATGCAGGTTCCTTAGCTTGGTCAAACTTCTTTTCCAGAGTGACACACAGCCATCCGGGAAGAGTGGTATGGCTGGTTTTTAACGTAGCGATCGCGCTAGTGATGATGGAACTCGGCGTCTTTGCCACCCTGGAGAAAGTGTTGGGATTGTACTCGAACGTTGCGATCGCTTGGATTGGCGCCTTGGTGGCTGACTTAGCGATTAACAAACCCCTGGGGATCAGTCCCTCCTATATCGAATTTAAACGCGCTTATCTCTACAACATCAATCCGGTGGGATTTGGCTCCATGCTGGTGGGTTCCCTCGTTGCGATCGCCGCCTTTGTTGGTACATTTGGCCCTCTTGCTCAAGCCTACTCTCCTTTCATCGCCCTGGGTTTAGCCTTTATTTTAGCTCCAATTATCGCCATTTTGACCAAAGGAAAATACTACATTGCTAGAGAGAATGTTTTGCTCAAAAATACAATTGAACGTGCCGTAAAATGTTCAATTTGTGCTTCTGAATACGAACCAGAAGATATGGCTTATTGTCCAGTATATGACGGTTACATTTGTTCTTTATGTTGCAGTTTAAACAGTCGATGCCACGATAGCTGTAAGCATTCACAGATTACCACAGAAAGGCTAAGTAATAAAATTAAACTTAAAAATATTTTTGCTCAAAAAATATCTCCTTATATGGGAGCAAGAATATTAAAGTTCATCGGCATCTTCTCGCTGTTATCAGTAACAGTAGGAGCCTGTTTAGGAATAATTTATTATCAAGAAATTTGGCTATCTCCAGAAATTGCATTCCTTGCCAATGCGCTTTTAGGAACATTCATCAAATTATATGCTGCCTTGCTAGTTTTGATTGGGATTGGCACCTGGTGGTTAGTGCTAGCTGAGGAAAGCCGCGAGTTAGCAGAAGCGGAACTAGACAAGCAAAATCTCCAAATGCAACAAGAAATTATAGAAAGGAAGAAGACAGAAATTGCCTTGCGGAAGTCTGAATCAAAACTGATCAAACAAGCCAAAATTCTCCAGGAAACCTTGCACAACTTGAACCAGACCCAAGCGCAACTGATTCAAACAGAAAAAATGTCCAGCCTCGGTCAATTAGTGGCGGGTGTTGCTCACGAAATTAATAACCCAGTCAACTTCATTTATGCCAATATCACTCATGTAGAAGAATACAGTAATAACCTGCTAGATTTAATTAAAGTGTACCAAGAATGCTATAAAAATACAGATGCAAAAATTGAAGATTTACAGTCAGAGATAGAGCTGGATTTTTTGAAAGAAGATTTACCGAAAATGCTTGATTCTATGAAAGTAGGAGCGAACCGCATCCGCGAAATTGTCTTGACATTGCGAAACTTCTCGCGCTTAGATGAAGCCGAAATGAAGCCGGTGAATATCCATCAAGGCATTGATAGCACGCTGTTAATTTTGCAGCATCGTCTCAAAGCTAAACCCAATCGCTCCGAAATTGAAATTATTAAAGAATACAGGGATTTACCTGCGGTCGAATGTTATGCGGGCAAGCTCAACCAGGTGTTTATGAATATCTTGAGCAATGGGATCGATGCTTTAGAACAAAGGGAAAATGAAGCGGCAAAAGAAAAGCAGTCTCTCGCTTCTCCCTCGCTGCGTATCGCCACTGAAATGATTGACAAAGATTGGGTTAGAATTAGCATCAAAGATAATGGAATAGGAATTACCGAGATGGTAAAATCTCGACTATTCGATCCCTTTTTTACCACCAAACCAGTCGGTCAAGGAACCGGATTGGGATTATCAATCAGTTATCAAATTATAGTCGAGCATCACGGCGGTAGGTTGCGGTGTCTATCCACACCAAAAAAAGGAACCGAGTTTCAGATTGAAATTCCGATTCGGCAAAGTTAAACTGTGGCATTACAGGATATTTAATTGGCATTTTTATTAACCTGTTTTAACAAATTGCAAGCTTGCTAATTGCTCGCTTGTCAATTGCCTCCAGAGCTGCTCAGTAATTATTGACTGTTTCTTTTTTATTTAGCCATTAGGGATTAGCTATTAGCAGTTACACAACCGTTGCGAAGGGACATGATATAATGCCATGTCCCCACTTTTTGCGCGTCTGTTATCCCCGCGATCGCGGTAATATTTGTAACTTCGTAGGAGCGATCGCATCTAAGTGCCTTCACCCTTGGGAAATTGTCCCGCCTGTTTCCCATCTAAAATTGTTTCCAAATTGTCCAATATCAGCAGACGCTGAACTTTTCCCTAACTTAGCTGTATCGCAATTCCCAGACGGTTAAACGAAACTGAGATCGAGATCAACAGAATCGCCCGACTGGGTGTAGGCAAACAGCCACTCTCTAAACAACAATAGCAAGTAAAGCCATCCAAGGGCTTTGCCTCCAGGAAAATAGGCGCTACTCTCCTAAACTACAACTTAGGAAGATCTACCTATGTTGAACAAACTTAAACAATTATACAAAGCTTTTCAAGCTTACAAAAAATCGGAAATGGGAGATTTTGCTTTGCTCAAATTCGATGCGATCGCTCCTTTCTACCTTTTTAGATGCAACCAGTATCAAACTAATTGCCATTTTAGCTATTCTGTTTGTTTTGGGAAGAATTGCCTTTGGGATTGGCTATCTAAAAACCCCTTTACAGAGGCTTTGGCATGGCAGTTACCTTATATCCGACAGCTGTTATGCTATTTGACGATGCGTATCGCGTTCTGAGTTTACTATGGTAAATACCAAGGAGATTGAAATATGAATCAGAAAAAATCCGCAGAACACAGTATTGGCAAAGTCATTGGAATAACAACTCTCGCAGTTGGCGTGCTGCTTGTCATCTACATGATGCGGTATTTCTGATGGCTATACTTGCGGTGATTGATGCTATATCTTCACCCAAGCATACAGTTTTAACTCACAATCAAGGAGAATAAATAATGGTTACTCTCAAAGAGAAAGAGCAAAATACCCCGGTTAATAAAGTTCCAGAACCATCCGTTCCCAGGTGGCGGCAAACTATCAATGGAATTATCGACCCGCTTTATTATCTGGAAAAAACACGCCAAGAATATGGGGACATTTATTTAGCTAGATTTGCCGGTTTTCCCAACCAAGTAGTTGTCAGCGATCCCCAAGCAATTCAGCAAATTTTTACAGCCGATCCCAAGCTGTTTGAGTCTGGTTCTGGGAATCAGGTTGTTGAACCTTTTGTAGGGCCAAATTCATTGATCTTGCTAGATCGCGATCGCCACATGCAACAGCGCAAGATTTTAATGCCGCCTTTTCACGGCGAACGCATGAAAGCTTACGGTCAAGCAATCTGCGAGATTTCTCAACAAGTCACTCAAGGGTGGAAAATTGGGGAAACTTTTGTTGCTCGTCCCGCGATGCAAGAGATTTCTTTGCAAGTGATTCTTCGCACCATTTTTGGATTAAAGGAAGGGGAGCGATATCAACAAATCAGAAAGATTTTAACCGCGATGCTGGATTCTTTTAACGAGCCTTTAAGCGTGGTTTTTCTCTTCTTTAAATCTCTGCAAGTCGATCTGGGACCTTGGAGTCCTTGGGGAAATTTTATCCGACAAAGGGCATTACTTGATGAACTGCTTTATCAAGAAATTCGGGAACGTCGCGCTCAACCTGAATCTTGGGGTGAAGATATTCTGAGTTTGTTACTATCTGCTCGCGATGAAGCAGGTCAAGCGATGACGGATGTGGAATTGCGCGATGAATTGATGACTATGTTGTTTGCAGGTCATGAAACAACAGCAACTGCTTTAGCTTGGGCTTTGTATTGGATTCACTACCTGCCAGAAGTGCGAGAAAAGCTGCTGCAAGAACTCAATTCTATCGACATTGATAACGCAGATACGATGGAGATTGTTCGGTTGCCTTATTTGAATGCAGTCTGCTCAGAAACGCTGCGGATTTACCCAATTGCTTTCTTTGCTTTCCCGCGAATTTTGCAAGATACGATGCAGTTAATGGACTATGATTTACCAAAAGGAACGATGCTGTCTATCTGCATTTACTTGACTCACCATCGCCCGGATATTTATCCAGAACCGAAACAGTTTAAGCCAGAGCGATTTTTAGAACGGCAGTTTTCTCCCTATGAATATTTGCCGTTTGGCGGGAGCAATCGTCGCTGTTTGGGTGCGGCATTTGCTATGTTTGAAATGAAATTAGCACTGGCAAATATCTTATCCCGCTGTTCGCTGGAACTGGCAGAAAAAAGACCCTTAATGCCCGTCCGTCGCGGCATCACATTTGCACCCAAAGGGGGCGTGCATTTGACCTTGATTTCCCGAAATTAACTAACAACCACAATAATTGTAGGTTGGGTTGAACGACGGTGAAACCCAACAACAGAATAACTGCTGTTGGGTTTCGTTACCTCAACCCAACCTGGATTAAACTTAGATTTTGCACCAGTCCCTCAGCGAGGCAGAGCCTCGTCGATCTCGTTCCCAGGCTGGAGCCTGGGAACGATTGACTGTCGGCTGCTGCCTCGTTTTCGGGGTTTTTTCACTTTACAAGGGTCCACTCTAACACTTTAATTGGAGCTTGTTGCAGGGCTTCTGTAAGTTCGGCATTATTTTCAAATTTGACTTGATTGAGATAGCAAGCTTCGACGTTGACCGTCAATTGTTTATCCTCAAAAGGCCAAGGAATAACCCTAATGCTGCCATCTCTTTCTTGCTTGATGTCGTAGCGATCGCCATCAGGTCCAGTGCCAATTTCTAAGGCACGTTCGCCTGCGGGAATCTCGCGCTTGCATAAGATTAAAGAGAGGCGATCGCACCACTGAAAAAATGCATAAGCTTGTTCAGCTTCCTTTTTTGTAATCTTCAATTCTTTACGCCATTTTGCTTGATTTTCTAGTTGCTCAGAAAGAAAACTATCCAATTCCGGCGATTCGCCCCGCTTGCCTTCATTCAGAAAGCTCATGTGCATCGAAATCAGCATCGCCACCCACCTTCCCCGGTAGCGAGCATTATTAGTGAATTCTTTTAGGTTTTTGATGTCGCCGGTTTTAGTAGCGAGGGTAAAATCTAAGGGCGTGCCAGCAGGAGTGAGGTGATTACCTTCCCATTCCCTTTCTAAATCGTCGTGGTGGGAAATCGCCGCGACGGTTTCAATGATGCGTTGGGGACGGTCTTTTTTATGCCAGTTTCCCGCGATTTGTGCTGCTAGTAAAGCGTGGGCGCGGTGGTAAATAATTTCCCATCCGTTCTCGTGTTGATTAGCAATCACTAAAGAATCATCCTCCTTGCTTGAAATACCGAATTTGGTATGCAAATTGACACCTAAATCAGAGGATAATCTTCGGTCAGGTTTGGCAAAAGTAACTTAAGGCAGACATGCTTGCCTGCCTTCAGAAAGATACTCTTAGCGTCTATAAAGTCAGATCTTCGATCAAGGGAGGTGGAACCTCCCTCAATTCGTTCCCAGGTTGAACCTGGGAACGAGAAAACGAGAAAATATCAGATCTTCGATCAAGGGAGGTGGAACCTCCCTCAATTCGTTCCCAGGTTGAACCTGGGAACGAGAAAGTCGGGGATCTACGTTACTGTTGAAAGCAAGCAGTTAGTGCGATCGCTAGTGCATCCGCCGCATCATCTGGCTTGGGAATATAATCTAAATTCAACTCGTGGGCGACGGCTTGTTGCACCTCTTGTTTATCCGCATTGCCCATTCCGGTCAGCGCCTGTTTCACCTGGGCGGGTGTATACTCGACAAACGGGACGCCGTGCTGAGCTAAAACTAGCATAATCACGCCCCGCGCTTGGGCGATCGCAATCGTGTTACCCATGCGATAAAAAAACAGTTTCTCAATCGCCACCAGATCGGGTTGCCATTCCTGCATCAGGGTGTGCAGATCGTCGTAGATCGTGCGGAGTCGTTCCCCCATTTCGGTATTGGCTGGGGTTTTAATTGCCCCAAAATCTAGCGGTGTAGGGCTTTGTGGCATCTGGCAGCGAATCACCCCAAACCCTAACACCGCCAGCCCTGGATCTAATCCCAGAATTCGCTGCTCCATAAAAATTTCAGATTTTGTACTACCTTGGCGTGAAATACTTGGCGTGAAATCCTTTATCCCAAATGGGTGGGTACAATAAGGTCGTTCAATCTGAGCGGCAATCGGTGAAAAACACCCAGATATAGACTCTCACGGGGTGAAACTTGTTGTGTATTGGCTCAGGGTTGATAAATGTGACGACTCTCACGGGAAGCTCTCTAACCTCGCGATTAGAGTTTCCTGCTTCTGACGGACTGGTAACCCAGTATCCTCCACAGGCAGCAACGATGCGTCCACACCGTTGTTTTGAACAAGTACAAATAAAACAAGTGAAAAGTATGTTCAACCTATTACGCACAAAGTTTTACCCAAGCCACGATTCAGGCTTGGAACCCCCTACTTTGTTTTCAAGGTTCAGAGTTTGGGCAGTGCGAATTACCGCTACTCGGACTTGGCTAATTATAACTCAAATCATTTCTCTGAGCGGTTTTCAACTATTTGACTATGCCAAAGTTTGTTGGCATTTGAAACCGGGATTGACCGGATTTCAAATGGCGCTCCTATCCCCCTCACCGAATCGCTTCGCTGTAGCGGGAGTACCCCAGAGGTTCTGATGGCAAAACTTTGGTAACAAATACCTAATCAAACCACTCTGAGAACAAAAATCCTACTCGCAGCCTGGTTAAAAACTATATATCATACATTGTTCTGGCGATCCGGTTAAATTCACCAGCCCCAAATTCATCATGTCAATCGATATATTCAAACAAGTTCTACTCATCCTGTCTCAGGAGTCGCGCCTAGCCTGGGGTTTTAACCCCAAAACTCCCCGGCGAGTTAACCGATGGTTTAAATGGTTAGCGCCCGGTTTGTTAGTGAAACGCTGGTTGCTGATCAGTGCTAGCGGCGTGCTGCTGACAAGTTTAGGTGTGGCAATTTGGGTGAAGCTAACGCCCACTTATCGCCTGATTCAGTTCACGATCGAGGTACTGGAGAAGATTGCCGCGATCGTTCCCAACTATATCAGTGGGCCTTTAGTGATACTCTGTGGTCTACTGTTGATTTTATGGGGGCAAACCCGCAGCCTGGGTTCGATCGCAGAAGTTCTCAAACCTGGGGGCGATGCAGAAGTGATTGACATGCTGCTGGCGCATCGCCGGTTAAATCGCGGCCCTAAAATTGTAGCAATTGGCGGCGGTACGGGGCTTTCTACCCTTTTGAGAGGATTAAAGGCTTACAGCGCCAATATTACCGCGATTGTCACCGTAGCCGATGATGGCGGCTCTTCTGGACGCCTGCGGCGAGAAATTGGCGTTTTGCCCCCTGGAGATATTCGCAACTGTTTGGCGGCTTTGGCAGATGAGGAAAAGTTATTAACCGAATTGTTTCAATACCGCTTCAAGGCGGGGGATGGTTTAACTGGTCACAGTTTTGGTAACTTGTTCCTGACGGCAATGAGCGAAATAACCGGAGATTTGGATCGAGCGATCGTCGCTAGTTCCAAAGTTTTAGCCGTGCGAGGGCAAGTCTTACCGGCGACGCTTGAGGATGTGCGTTTGTGGGCAGAATTAGCCGACGGACGCCGGATTGAAGGCGAGTCGAATATTACAGAAGCCAAAGGCAGCATTGTGAAAATTGGCTGCACTCCCGCCAATCCACCCGCGTTACCCAAAGCGCTCAAGGCAATTCAGGCAGCGGATTATATTATTATCGGGCCGGGAAGTCTTTATACCAGCGTGATTCCCAACTTGTTGGTGCCGGAAATTGCTAGCGCGATCGCTCAACGACAAGTCCCCCGCATCTACGTCTGCAACGTCATGACCCAACCAGGCGAAACTCAAGGATACACCGTTGCCGACCACATCAAAGCGATCGATCGAGCCTGCGGACAAAGGTTATTTAACGCCGTCCTCGTGCAGCGGAAAGTCCCCTCTGCCAAAGCACTAATCCGCTATGCTCAAGAAAATTC
>DNGG01000638.1:0-3631 GCA_003486675.1 Cyanobacteria bacterium UBA11372 | reverse complement strand
ATCCGCTATGCTCAAGAAAATTCCCATCCCGTCCACTTAGATCGAGAAGCAGTCGGACAATTAGGGCGTCGGATTGTCTTATCCAACGTCATGGATGAAGATGAAAATACAGGTTTAGTCCGCCACAATCCCCAAAAACTAGCTCGCGTTCTCCTGCGATGGTATGGTCGCGCTCAAACCGCCTAATTGCTAATGGCTAATAGCTCTTACAATTAGCAATTAGCTATCAGCCATTAGCCATGAAACTAGACTCTAATACAATTGTTTTGCCCGATGCAGAAGCGACGCGCCAACTCGGGCGCAATTTAGCTCAATCCCTCCCACCAGGTAGCGTCATTTTATTAGAAGGAGACTTAGGTAGCGGTAAAACTACCCTAGTTCAAGGTCTTGGCGAGGGATTAGGCATAAAAGACCCCATCGTCAGTCCTACCTTTACCTTAATTAACGAATATCCAGAAGGAAGCATCCCCCTTTATCATCTGGATTTATACCGCTTAGAACCCCAAGAAGTTGAAGCGTTGAATCCGGAAGCTTATTGGGAAGGCGTTGAATTTCCGCCAGGAATCGTTGCCATAGAATGGGCAGAAAGATTAACGGATCAACCTAATAATTATATCAAAATTTGTTTGACATATCAAACAGATGGCAGTCGTCAAGCCCACTTCACTCCCATAGGAACTCAAGTTGCTAGTTACATCCCTTGGCGCTGGGAATAGGTAATGGGTAATTGCCAAGAGTAGACTGCCAATGAATCCAATTACCAATTACCAATTACCAATTACCAATGTCACAACTATTCACTAGCAACTTGCGTTAGTATAATTTCAGCTAGAAGTTTCTCAGCTCCAACAGCGGAACTTTTCTAGAAGCTCATCGGTCAATTCTTTCAGTTCAACTGTAAAATATGAGGGTAAGGCTATGAAGAAGATGTTACTTAGTGCTGCCAGCTTGTTGGCGATTTTTCAAGCAACTGCGGCTTATGCATGTAGTTGTATCCCCAGCAATCCTCAACAAAGCTTTGAATCTGCTCAAGCAGTGTTTGCCGGACGAGTCATTGATGTTATTCAGCCAAATCCTGATTCAGAAGTTCAAGTTAGATTTGAAGTATCCAGGATTTGGAAAGGTCAAAAAAGACCGCAAATCGTTGTTATGACATCTAGTTCCAGTGCTAGTTGTGGGTACTCTTTTCAAGCAGGTGAACAGTACCTCGTTTATGCTTCTAGGCAGAAGTCTCAGTTAGAAACAGGGTTGTGTAGTGGAACCAAACCTCTTTCTATGGCTGAACAAGATTTAGCTGTTTTGGGTGAGGGAGAAACACCACGTCCTGGAAGATAAACGAGCCTCCTTACTTGATAAAAAGATCGTGGGAAGGAACTTCAGTTTAATTTATGTGTAAAGCGTTACCGAAAAAGGAACGCCTAAGAGGGAAAATAGGATGCTCGATTGATTGTCAATTGGCAAATTCTACGATCGCAGCCAGCCAAAATCTAAAATCATGAAGGATAACAGCTATGCAAACCGTACCAAATTCAGCCCTTGAATGTAAGCCGATTATTCAGGTGGAAGATGACCGCACGGGATTGACTATTGAAACGCTCAAGCGAGCGTTTTTAGATAACCTTTTCTACGTGCAAGGTAAGTTTCCCGGCATTGCGACGAAGAACGATTGTTACATGGCCTTAGCTTATACAGTACGCGATCGCTTATTCAAACGCTGGATCGACACTGCTGAAACTTATACAAACAAAGGTTCGCGGACAGTTTGTTATCTTTCGGCGGAATTCCTCATGGGACCTCACCTGGGAAACAACCTGATCAATTTGGGTATCTACGACCAAGTAAAACAAGCGATTGAAGAATTGGGACTCGACTTCGACGAACTACTCGAACAAGAAGAAGAACCCGGACTCGGTAACGGCGGCTTGGGGCGATTGGCTGCCTGTTACCTCGATTCAATGGCAAGCTTGGAAATTCCCTCTCTAGGTTATGGCATTCGCTACGAATTTGGTATTTTCGAGCAAAAAATCCAAGATGGCTGGCAAGTGGAAATCACCGACAAATGGTTGCATTTCGGCAATCCTTGGGATGTTGCTCGTCCAGAATGGGCAGTAGAAGTGAAACTGGGCGGTCATACAGAAGCTTATGTTGACGAACGCGATCGCTACCGAGTCCGTTGGATTCCCTTCCAAGTTGTCAAAGGCATCCCCTACGACACTCCAATTTTAGGATACAAAGTCAATACTGCCAATACTTTAAGATTGTGGGCCGCCGAAGCACCCGAATCTTTCGATTTTGAAGCCTTCAATTCGGGGGATTATCTTAAAGCAGTTCAAGCCAAGATGACTTCAGAGAATCTCTCCAAAGTCCTCTATCCCAACGACAACGTATCCCAAGGTAAAAAATTGCGCCTAGCGCAGCAAATCTTTTTCGTGTCTTGTTCCCTGCAAGACATGATTCGGATTATGAAAGGGCAAAAGATCCCCTTAGAAAAGTTTCCGGAAAAATTTGTCATTCAACTAAACGATACCCATCCTTCGATTGCCGTCGCAGAACTGATGCGGTTACTGATAGATGAACATGAAATGGAATGGGATCGAGCATGGGATATTACTACCCATACTTTCGCTTACACCAACCATACTTTATTACCAGAAGCCTTAGAAAAATGGCCTTTGGGTTTGTTTGGAGAACTATTACCCCGCCACCTCGAAATTATTTATGAAATTAACAGTCGTTTCCTCGACGATGTTCGCATCAAGTTTCCCGATGATTTCGCGCGAGTGGGGCGAATGTCGTTAATTGACGAAAGCGGCGATCGCTACATCCGCATGGCAAATTTAGCTTGCGTGGGCAGTTTTGCAATTAATGGGGTGGCACAATTGCACACCGAACTACTGCAAAAAGATGTCTTGCATGACTTCTATCAAATGTATCCAGAGAAGTTCAACAACAAGACAAATGGAATCACTCCGCGCCGTTTTATGGTATTGAGCAATCCCCAACTCTGCCAACTGATTGACAGCAAGATAGGAGATAGCTGGGTGAAGAATTTGGATAAACTTCGCCAGTTAGAAGCTTTTGTAGACGACCCTGAATTTTGCCATGAATTTCGGGGAATCAAACAAGCAATCAAACAAGATTTAGCTGACTATATCAAACAAAAAAATGGGATTGAAGTCGATCCCAATTCCATGTTTGATATTCAAGCCAAACGCTTCCATGAATACAAGCGACAGCACTTAAATGCGCTGCACATTATCACCTTGTACAACCGCATCAAGGCGAATCCCGATCTTGATATTACGCCCCGTACTTTCTTATTCGGCGGTAAAGCAGCACCGGGATATTACATAGCCAAGTTGATTATTAAGCTAATCAATTCGATTGGAGATGTAGTAAACCGAGATCCAGATGTCAGAGGAAGGCTGAAAGTTGTTTTCCTAGAAGATTACAGCGTTAAGTTTGCCCAACGAGTTTATCCGGCGGCGGATTTATCCGAACAAATTTCCACAGCAGGAAAGGAAGCCTCTGGAACTGGTAACATGAAATTTGCCTTAAATGGGGCGCTAACTATCGGCACCTTAGATGGTGCTAACGTGGAAATCCGTGAAGAAGTAGGAGAGGAAAACTT
>DNGG01000664.1 GCA_003486675.1 Cyanobacteria bacterium UBA11372 | reverse complement strand
ATGCAATACCAATATGCAATACCGATGCCACCGGAAACTATTTTAGAAATGGCTCAGGTCGGATTTGAACCAACGACCTTGGGCTTATGAGTCCCCTGCTCTGACCAACTGAGCTACTGAGCCAAGCTTAATTATATTAGCACAAGACGAATGAAAATGGCTATCTTTGCACCATTCAAATCGCAAAAATTGGGGATGGGTGAAATGGGTTTGGGGTGTGCTGAAGACTTTTGGCATGTCTCCAGTCCCCAGTTCCCAGTCACCTTGATGTTTTAGCGACGGCTAGGCAGGAAAGCCATTGGGTTGACGGCTCCCCGTCCTGGTGGATGGATCTCGAAGTGCAGGTGCGGCCCGGTGCTGAAGCCGGTGCTGCCCATCGCAGAAATATGCTGTCCTTGCTGGACGACTTGGCCTTCTTGCACGAAAATGCGGCTGTTGTGACCGTAGCGAGTCAAGCTGCCATCTGCGTGTCTGATATCGACCAGATTGCCGTAACCGCCAGAGTTCCAGCGGGCGTAAACCACGACGCCGGGAGCGGCTGCGAAAACCGGCGTTCCAGTTGGAGCGGCGATATCGATGCCCCTGTGCATCCGTCCCCAACGGCGACCATAGCCAGAGGTGAGGACTCCCCTTGTAGGCCACATAAACCCGTTAAAGTTTTGGGAGCCACCGGGCAGGTATTGATTCGGGTCGCCCAGGGGGGGTAAATCTGGAGACACCATTTGTCCCCTGGAAGGCTGGAACGGCTGGTAGGGATCGGTTCCCAAGGGTGCTGTAGCAACCGTGGGAGTTGGAGTTTGAGGCCGATTTGCCCGTTCGCTGGCAGCTCTTCTTTCAATTTCGGCCTGAACCGCCCGGTTATAACGCTGAGAATCGAACTCTGGATTGACGGGGGTAGCAGGTGTGGGTGAAGGTTGGGGGCTGTTTGCTGTTTGGTGGCGATCGCGCACCCCATCGCTGCGCAACGTATCGCTGCTATGCCCGTTGCGATAATTCTCGCGCAGTTGAGAAAGTTCTGCCCGCAGTCGTTCGATATAAGGATTGTTTTGCTGTTTTGGTTTGGTAGCGATCGCCGTCGGATCTTCTTCGTCTGATGACTTGGCTGTTTCTGCTTCCCCTACCGCCAGTTGCTTGACTCCAGAGAGGATTTCTGGCGACGCGGTTGCCAGTTTACCGTTGAACTTGGGTGGGGGAACATCAGTACCCAAGTTGGCGGCACCAGATGTTGCCATCGGCACTGAAGCTTCATCGGACAATGGCACCGATGGCCCTAAATCTCGGTCGCCATCCGGATCGATCAGTAAACCGGGAACAACTGCTAATGTCAGCGTCGAAGACGTTCTTTGCTTGGTTGGAACCGCCACGTTGGTGAGCAAAGATTCCCTTGCAGGCAACTGCTGCAAGGGACGAATGTAGGCGGTTTCTCTCAGGTTGCCTTGGAAGTTTTGGGTGCTTGCTACCAGTGCTGCTTTGTCTTTTTCCGATTGGGGAATTGCCAGTAATTGAGCAATCTGAAGCCGGTTCGGGTTGTTGAGATGATTTGCCTGAGCTAGCACCGTCGCCGTTACACCGTGATGCTGGGCGATGCTGCTGAGGGTGTCTCCCGGCTGCACTTTGTAAACGGCTGTCACGGCTTCGGTTACCGTTGGTTCGGGTACGACAACCTGGGGTAATACCGTCGCGTCAGTTTTTTGCTCTTCCGACTGTGGCTGTATAAAAGTGGTAACGGCTTCCTCGCTCCGAGAGGTAACCTTAGCGCTTTCTACCGTCTCAGGTTGCCCATCCACCACCTCTGCCGACTCCTGTTGTGAAGGGGCAACGGGGTTGACATAGTTAGGAACGTAGGGCTGATATGACTCCGTGCTTTGAGCTGGTAAATTGGTAGACTCCTCAGACTTCCACTCCGCCAGACTATTTCTTAAACGGTTCGATGAATCCCTCAGACGGTCGAGGGCAACGGATTGCTTGGCTTTTAACAGCTCGTTAGCCGGATTGGGAATTGCACCTGCAACGCCTGCCGATGATTCTGGTGCTGCCCCAGGCAAGGTATGCTCGCTGACGATGCCGTAAGACCCTGGTTTTAGTGAGATGCCGTAAGCGTTGCTATCTGCGTTAGCGGCATCGTTGCTGTAACCATTGGTCAAGGGCAGCACGCTCGGTGCGATCGCCTGACTCTTTTCCTTCAACCCCGGTATTCTCAGCTCCGCTGTAGCCCTTCCCTTCAAGGATGGAAAATGCGTCGTGGCGGATACTGTCGGCTCTACCTGGCTCGTTTGAGTGTTTGACTCAATGGTTTGCCCTTCCCGATCCTGATACCCAAGTGCGGGCTGCTTGGGCATGGTCATTTCGGCTGCTGCCGTTAGCGGCTGCCCTTGTGTCTCGCCAACTGCTGCTGTTGTTGTTGCAGGTGTCGGAACTATTGATACCGGACTACCGTCTGTTGGTTCGGTAGCCATAGCACCATCTCCCTGCTGTGGCAGCAAGAGGCTAGACGCACCCATTGAAATGGCCAAGCCAATCATGGCAGCGCTTTTACCAACCCGGCGATTCGCCTCGTTTGGTAACTGCTTCAGGTTTTCCGCTGCTGTACCATCCTCGACTGCACAGGCAGGAACTGGCTTAACCTTTTGCGTCAATACTCGTTTCAAAGAACGACCTCCTGTGATGACTTGCGCTTAACTGTCCCCGATTTATGCTCTCTAATTTACCAGTCCATGACCTGGATCGCTAGCAAAGATTGATCGGGATCACTGACAGTAAATATTACTTAGGTCAGAGTACCCTGGTTTCTGAATTTAGACAAGATTACACCACCCATGCAATTCTTTAATTGCCTCTAGACCCAGCCTAAGCCTATTGTTCGGCTCTGTTTGAGCCAACAACAGGGGGGAGCTTGCTGACGGCCCAGGAAAAGTTGCCCAGGTTGTCCCTTTGTCGCATTGGATACATATCCTTTCTGTCCAACCCCTTTGTTGCCAACAAAGGAGAAAGGGAAGGAATATCTTTTTGCTACCTGGGTATTGGAACATCTTGTTTGTATGGCAACCAGTGACTCTTGAGAGAACAGATGCGACTTTAGGCCAATTTCTCAGAAAACAACATCCGTAGAATTACGTATGTCCCAGATGGTAATTGCTAATTGGGGTTGGCACTAAAAAGCTAAAAAGCTTGATTTTGCTAGCTACTACATCTTGGCCTCAGTTTGCTCAGGGTGGTTCAAAATGAATAATATCTATCAATCGAGGTGGGGCTGGCAACCGGGAGCGCCATAGAAATTTCTTATCATAGCCACAGTAGTCTCCTGGGTAGATAACTCGATGCTTTTGAGGTAATTTTAGTATAAAAATAGCCGTTTTTCCCTCGCCTCTACAATCAGATTAAAACCTGTTTGATCTGGGTGAGTAAAAAAATTATCCAGATACAATCGGGGAAACAAACTTATTCTAAATAGCCGAGTTGCCGTCTGGCTTCAAACAACCCAGCTGCTACACTGACCGAGAGGTTCAAGCTGCGGACACCAGGCTGACTCATGGGAATATAAACAGTTTCAGCGCAAGCTGCCAAGATATTTGGTGATAGTCCGGTAGTTTCGCTCCCAAATAGCAGCCAGTCATCGATTTGAAATTGAAATTTTACATAACTGCATCGTCCAGAAGTGCTGAAGCCAATCCAGCGTCCCCCGCGTTGCTGATGAAATGCCTGAAAGTCTTGCAGGGAGGGGTGATAATGCCAGTTAACATAAGGCCAGTAGTCTAAGCCAGCACGTTTGAGATAGCGATCGCTGATTTCAAAACCCAGCGGCCCTACTAAATGTAACTCCGTGCGGGTGGCAGCACAAGTACGGGCAATATTGCCAGTGTTAGGCGGTATTTGCGGGTTAATTAACACAATCTGCGCCATAAAATCCCGAAATTCTCTTAATTAGACACAAAAGCGCCGGAAACTAATTGCATCCAACGTCCATAAATCTACCTACAGATAGAAGACAAGTATATAATTTTCTAATACAACAATGTTGAGTTGGATTGATTAAATATTTTGATGCTCGCACCGGAAATGGGGCTTCTTGAGCGAGTGGAGAGTGAAGTTTTTCTTGGAGCGCGAACCAGATGGCAATGGCAGCTAAATCTCTCACACCTGCTCAAGAAGCCCGAATTATGCCACTAGCTGGCACAATTTATCTTCAAGTTCCATTTCCTGGATTAGCGCGGCTTGAATCGCTTGAATAATAATACTCTCACAGTCAAAGCCGCTCTTGTGAAGTTTTAACCACTTTTGAGCGGTGTTGCCTTCCCGGAGTATTTTTTTCAGGGGCGATAGGAAGCAGCTAAAACCTCGTTCTTTGGCAAAGGGCCAGACTTCCTGGTACACTTCTTCAATCCAGTCGCGGGCGAGGAGGGTTCTGCCGTCTTGCCAGTGTTTGAGTTGGGCGTCGAGACTGTTGAGCGCCGCAGCATCTTCGTTGGCATCGGTAATGGCAAGCAAATCTGCGGCGGAAAACTGGCTTTGTTTTAGGGGGTCTAAACTGCGATCGCTCATTAACTGTATCAGACGCGCTTCTAAAAAGGCGGTGACGGCTAGCAGGGCAATTGGGTCTACAATTAAATCGCAGATTCTCAACTCTAAACGGTTGAGGTCGTAAGGACGGCGGTTGCCATTTGGTCGCACCGATGACCACAGGTGACGGACATTTTGCATCGTCCCCAGCTCAAGCTGTTGCTCAGTCCAGCGGATAAAATGGGCGTGGCTTTCAAATAAGGGGACGTGGGCGGGTGTTTTGGGGAAAACGCCCCAGCGAGTCGAATGATATCCAGTCGCGCGACCATCGAGAAAGGGAGAAGAAGCGCTGAGGGCAAGGAACAGGGGTGCTTCGACGCGGATGAGACGAATTGCCTGCATCAGCAATTCTGGGTCGTTGATGCCAATATTGATGTGAACGCTGGCAGTAACGACGTTAGTACCGTAGGTGTTTTCGATGTAAGTATGGTAAGGATTGTTAGGGTCGGAACGGTAAAAGACATCGCTCCTACCCAAAGACAAAGAACTGCCTGGAATTAGGGTATAATCTCCCAATCGCTTTAAGTAGGCGCGCAGTCGCTGTCTAGGACGCACTAAAGCACAGAGCAAGCGATCGTAACAACATAAGGGTGCGGTGGTATATTCCACATTGCGGCTATCTGGCTCGTATACAAATCCGTCCAAATCTGCCACAATCCGATCGGAGAGTCCGACTATTTCTCCTTGGGGGGTGCCGGTATACATCTCAATTTCAAAGCCTTTCGATAGCAGCACGGTTTTGTCCTCTAATCGGTAATGGGTAATGGCGTTCCCAGGCAGAGCGGTGGGAACGAGGGTAATGGGTAATTGGTAATTGGTAATTGGTAATGGGAATTTCACTACCTTGTTCCAAACTGTATCGAGAAAAACAAAATCAATCCTCTGTCCATAGTTTGGCATCAAAGTCGGTATTGGCGATAGACTTCGCTAGCGGCACGATGCAGTAAAGAGTGGCGATAAACTAACGAGTTCATATCGTCAGCATAGCCGCCGCCGATGACGCAAGCGACGGGATATCCGGCGGCGATGCAGGTACTCAAAACTTGCATTTCCCGGCGGAATATTCCCCTGTCTGTGAGGGATAATTTACCCAAGCGATCGCCTACATGCGGATCAACTCCGGCATCGTACAATACTAGATCTGGCTTGACTTTTGACAGCAAATCTGGTAAGTAATTCGCCAAAGTTTGTAAGTATTCATCGTCTTCCATTCCTTCTGATAGAGGTACATCTAAATCGCTATTTTGTTTGGTACCGGGAAAGTTGACTTCGCAATGCATGGAGAAAGTGAAGACGCTTTCGTCATTTTGGAAGATTTTGGCAGTACCGTCGCCTTGGTGTACGTCTAAATCGACGATGAGGATTTTCTGAACGAGATTGAGATGTTGGAGGAGACGGGAAGCGATCGCTAAATCGTTAAAAATACAAAAACCAGAACCATAACTGGGAAAAGCGTGATGAGTTCCACCAGCGGTATTGCAAGCTAAACCGCACTTTAGTGCCAGTTGCGCTGTCAATATTGTACCGCCAACCGCGACACAGGTACGATTTGCCAAAGCGGGAGTCCAAGGTAAACCGATGCGTCGTTGGGCTTTAGGATCGAGAGTACCTTCGCAGTAAGCTTGGACGTATTCGGGAGTATGGACTAATTCTATCCATTCTTGCGGGGGACGTTTGGGGGTGTGGAATTGTTCGGGGTGGGCGACGCCATCGGATAAAAGTAATTCATAAAGTAGCCGAAATTTGGGCATCGGGAAGCGATGCCCTTGGGGGAGAGGTGCTACGTAGTCGGGGTGGTAGATAATCGGCAAGTCCATCGAGGAATTTTAGCTGCAAGGATAGGGGATTGCGATATTAAATATTTGGCAAAAGTTGATTAAATTCTATTTTCCTTCATAGTTTACGGGCACGGCATTCTAAATATGGTCGGCTTACCCGCAATATATAGGAAGCCGTGCCCCTACAAAGCCAGCGTAACGCATCCCTCTATCAACTATTCTCCCGATGCTTCCCTCTCCAGCACTTCCTGTAGTTGTGGCACTAATGAAGGTAAATCGTCTTGAATCGTTTGCCAAACTCTACTCAAATTAACTTGAAAATATTCGTGACTGACAACATTTCGCATCCCTCCCATCAAACGCCAAGGTATGAGAGGATAGCGGGACTGTATTTCATTGGATACATTTCTAGTAGCTTCTCCAATAATTACAAAATCGTAGAGAACAGCCTTGACAATTGTTTTATTCCTTTCAAATTCCTCAAACGTTATCCCGCTTGTACGTTGCTCAATTTCAGCGATAGATTGCAAAATATCTTGAATGCGAAGCCGCCAATCTCTAGAAGGCATGGATGACATCCTTTAGTACAGGTTCTCGCAAATGTTCTCTCAAAGCATCCTGAGTTCCCAAATCTACAGAAGATCCCAGAATATCTTCTAAATAATACTGCACTTGCAAAAGTTGAAACAACCCACCAGGTCGATTAAACTCTACTAAAAAGTCTACATCGCTATCTGGACGGGCTTCATCTCGTGCCACTGAACCAAACAAATTAAGGGATTTTACCCCCATTTCTTGCAACTGTTCTCGGTGTGCCGCTATAATTGCCAATACTTCATCCCGTTTCATGGTTTATTTCCAGAAATTAATTTAATATTAACGTAGCAGTTTCTATACTTTACAGTTGAACCAGAGCGATCGCTCTAGTCCTATTTTACTTCCTAGCTCAAATTTGCTTCAAGCGATCGCGAACGCGATCGCTTGACTGCACTCAATCTAACCGATCGGGATCTATCCCCAACTCTCGCAATCGCTGAGCTAATTGTTCTACTCGTTGTTGGGCTTGTAGCGCCTGTTGTTGGGCTTGTAGCGCCCGTTGTGATTCTTGCTTCACTTGTTCTTCAGGGGTTAAATAACGGTTGCCCTGGGCGTCATACCAATATAACCACTCCCGCGTTACCCCAGAATAATTGCCCCTTTCATAACCAATTCCCAAAGCAATTTCCGGCATCCACACTGGATTTCCCTGCTGTAACTCATACTTACCATTGACTAACTTATAGACTTCCAAACGCGGCTTGCGGCGACGGCGGGAAGAATAAATGACGTAATAAAGTATGCCTATAGCTTCATATTCTGCTAATTTTTCAGTGTATTCTTTCCGATAGGTTTGAGAAACAACTTCCAGCGCCAGACTTGGGACAACATTTTCATCCCATAATACATAACTGGGGCGTAACTCTTCATCGTAAAACCGTTCCACCCCTAAACTCAAGAAACCATCTGGAACAATGGAAGGTTTGTCTGGGTGATAATAAATACCCATATCGATACCAAAAAACCAGTCCATGCGCTCTGCCCAAATTATGAGCAATATTGACTTCAGCAATCCTGGTATTAAGTCTTGCAGTTCGTTATCCACAGGTGTTTCATCAGAGTCGGGTAGTTCTTCGGCGGAGGGTAAGTTTCTCGGCAGGTTGTAATTTAACATGGAGGCTTTCCCCAAAACTCATCTAAATTATAGCGTTGAGCTGATGACTCAAATGAATCCCGATGGAATTGCTGAAACAATTTCGATTGCAGTGCTGCCTCAAGATAATGGGCAGTATGTTTGCGAGATTACGTCATCTTTGAGCAATTGCACTCAGGATTGCACCCGATTTTACGGACAAACTAAAGAACATGCGATCGCTCGTGCTTTAGAAAGTTTAGCCGCTCAATATCGTCAGCAAGTTGAGGAGGAGCAAAATATAGATTGGCTCGCGGTGGAAAGAGCGGAATCTGGAGAACCAATTCAAAAGCATTACCATGTAATTTTGCACTATGAAGAAATTGCTGAGGATGAATCTAAGTTTGAGGCAAGGCACAATACAATTTTAGGCAATACGGTGGTTGAGAATGCCAAAATATCAGTTATCGAGATTTCTCCAGATCTGCAAATTGAGCCGTTAGAACGAGATTGGGATTAGTGCGATATGCCAAGGGCTAGCGAGAGCGATCGCATTTCCCTAAAACCAGAAACCCAACTTTGATAAAAAGCCGGGTTTTTAAGGATGATATAGCCACAAATTACGAGATTTGCTTGGGTGGAAACACTTTGGTTAAATCAAGGAATAAATCTGGAAAACAGGGAAGCGCAATGCTCTGATTTGGCAAAACCAGACGCTTATTTAGATAATCAAATCTTCCTTGACTCAATTCAGAGGGTTCGCTACACACTTCCAGCCAATTATCTATTAAGTTGAAAATCCAATAATCAGGGATACCCCCTTCAGCATAAAGGGGAAGTTTAACATTTTTGTCGTAATCCAAAGAAGAATCTGAAACCTCGATTACCAGCAACACATCTGATGGTACAGGATGAGCAGATAGATAATTGTCATCACGGTTTTGAACGATAGTGAAATCCGGTTCTGGTTCGCTGTTCGAGGGTAATACAATTGGAGCTTGAGATTGCAGTGTGCCTCTGTCTCCTACCAGTCTTGGTAATTCCCGCAACAAGTTTCTCAGACAAGTCTCGTGTAGTGTTCCTTTTGCTGACATCTGAATAATCTCTCCGCGAATCAGTTCAATTCGGTCATCTTCATGGAAAAAGCCGATTTCTCCTAACCGATGATATTCTTCCAGGGTGAAGCGTTTAGCTTGAGTGAGGGACATAATTTTAACGGCTTGGCTGACGCAGTTATTATGATTCTAGGTTAACTAAGCGGACAAGGTGTTATCGATTTTCTCTCGCCTGCCCGCAAAATTTGCTTAATCTTTGTTAATCTTTAACTGTGCGAACAAATCCAGGAGTTGTTTATGCAACGCATAACTGTTTGGCAACAAGGTAGCACAAACCAGGAAAATCCGAATAACTTCGCCGTTATCAAACAATGGTTTGCCAGTCTCAACGGTAAGGAAATTACTTGGCGACAGCGACTGATTCCACCTACTGCTGATGTGCGAGAAATAGACTGGGAAGCTCAGCGATTTGATGAATTGTTTCTGATATCTAACCCGGAAATTCGCGGGATTACCCTTTATTGGCGCAAACCTGATTCTCAGCAAGAACGCAGCACCACGCCGCATAAACTCGAATTGGACATGCTGCGCCAACAATTGTATATTTATCCCCAGTCGCAAAGAGAAGTTGTCATCCGGGTGGGTTTAAAAGCAGCAATTTATCAGAGATTTGAGTTAAACAATCCGCAAGTAGAATACAACCTTGAAGGTGATGGTTGCATTCTGACGCTGCGGGATACCGAGCAACTGCTGGAAGTGAAAGTGAATCTAAGTGCAGAAAATTTACAGCAGTTCAAGCAACTAATGCTATAATTAAGAAAGGGGTATATATGTTGAAAAAACGGCGGCTTGACCGCAAATGTGCTTTTGCTCGTCTAGTACATTCCAAATCGTGCCGTTTTCGATTAAAAAGCGCTGTCCTTTACTAGATATGCGGACGCCGCGATAGTTGTTCACAAAGCCTTGGATTTTGGTTTGAGTGAGAATGCGATCGCGAAGCTAGCCCTTGGCATATCGCGTTCCTCTCTCGCTACAGGTTCAGCCGTATATCGCGATGGCATTTGGGTAAGTTCTTCCCAGCTTAATTCCCACAAATCGAGCGCTTTTTGATTGCCGTAATTAATAATAGGATCGGGTTCGGTGCCGTGGGAAACTAGGACAAAAGGCGCTAAAAATAGCTCGCGGGCAATTTCTTCGGCGCGATCGCTGCTATTTTCTAGTAAAGTTTTGCCCGTCCAATGTTGAAAACTGCGCCACAGACGCAAACTTTGCCGGATAACAGATTCCTGTTGCCAAGTAAGTTGTTTCATAATTTTTATTTTTGTAATTTCCAGAGAGACAGATCGCCTTCAAAAACTGGCTCTAGCTTGACTTTATTCTGTTTTTTTATTTTAGATTTTAATTCCTCGGAAGGACTGAATAAAAATACATCGCTGAAACCATCAGGAATTCTGGGGATATTTTGTTCAACTACTAACTTAAGTTTAACTTTAGGTTCTAGAAAATCAATCATAGACCATACATTATTTTTAGACCACCAATAGGAGTCATCAACGATCGCAAGTGGAGATTTAGCTTGATTCAGAATCTTAGCTATTGGAATACTCTCGGAACTGTAATACTTGTTCCACCAAGTTTCTGCTGGAGAAATAATCGCGCATGAGACAACTCCACATGAAATTAGGGAAATTAGAGCAATCTGCCAAAGCTTCTGTTGCCAAAGCTTAGCAGATGTTGATGCGATTTTAGTGGCAAATAGATAAGCTACAGCTAAATGAATACCTAGATAAAACGCGATTAAATACCTATTATTATACGAGCGGATACCGCCAAAAATTAGGTCTTGGAGTACTAGAGGAAGTGCTGAAGCACCTATCAAAGTGAAGATAAACAACCTAATTTGTTTGGAACTATAACGCCAAACAAAATAAATTGAGTATCCAACCATAATTAAAAGAATTGTTATCGAAAAAATAGACCAGGGATTTTTAAAGCCACTGAAGTCGGTGTCAGTACGGTAAGTAGGTATTAAATCAAGAAAAATCCGGCTCAAGTTTATTCCCCAATATGCCACCAAAGAAGGCAGTGGTATCGTCTTATTTTGCCATTCTATTGTTTTTGAAAGTCGGTCATAGTTAGTGACAATAAAAAAAAGCCAGGGCAGGAAAGTTAGCAATCCTAGCGATGCAGCGATCAGATAAGCAACCAATACTTTACTCAGTCGAACACCTGCTATTGCGATCGCATAGATGCCATGTGCTATGGCGACGAATAGAGACAGGGTGTGGGTATAGATTGAGAGGGACAAACTTGCTGCATAAAGTGCCCAACCAAGCTTTGTGTTGACACGCATGACTCGTAGTAACACAGCGCTTGATAACAAGATCGTGACTGTCTGCAAACTATACATCCGTGCTTCCTGAGCGTAGAGAAAGTGAAATGGTGATATAGCTATCAGTGCTACTGCTACCCAAGCCACTAGGGATGATTGAAATAATTCTAGACAAAGCCAATAGAGGCAAGGGAATACTAGCAAGCCGAGCAAGGCAGATAAACTTCTCATCGCCGCTACTGAACTGCCAAACCATTCTGCCCAAACTCTCGCGATCGCAAAATATAAAGGCACGTGTTTAGCATCCCATGTCGCTAAATCTTGTACGATCTTAACGACATTCTTTTCAGGAGCGGGGCGCTGATACTTGCGTAAATCGGAGATAGTAATTATTTGATCGTTTAATGCTGTTTTATAATTTGTGTAACCAGAAATCTTAGATATGGTCGCAATCTCATCAAACCATAAGACTTTTCGGTCAAGGTTGACGAAGCGAAAAAATATCCCCAGTACTAGCAGGATAATTATCAAAAAACGCCACCAACGTGGGTTGATTGTGCCGTTTCGAGTCATGTTGACGCCTCTTTCCTACTGCTAATAATGCAAGTTGCTAGTTATCTCGAATCGGCGGCTAATGGCTAATCGCTAATCGCAAGAACAGTAGCATATTATAATGGTTCTTCCAGTAGTTGTCGCGTTTTTGGCGATCGCAAGCTCGCAATTATAGCGGATTGCAGTCGTATGAGGTACACCGAAGCGGTGTGCCTCACTAAGAAAGCAATCCGCTGTAGCCATTAGCTATTAGCGATAGCCAAGTTTATAACTAGCAACTTACGTTGGTAGGTAATAGGTAATCGGTAATTGCCAAGATCTGACCCCCAATCAATCCAATTACCAATTACCAAGCTTGCAACTTGGTTATTACCTATGATTGAGTTTGGCGACGCGGTTGGGTGCGTTGCACTGGTTGGGTTTGGCGACGCGGTTGAGTGCGTTGCACTGGTTGAGTTTGGCGACGCGGTTGAACAATCGGGCGCTGTACTGGTTGAGTTTGGCGTCGCTGCTGAGATCCGAAGCGTTGCACGGGTTGAGTTTGGCGGCGCGGTTGGGTGGTGGAGCGCTGTACTGGTTGGGTTTGGCGTCGCTGCTGAGATCCGAAGCGTTGCACGGGTTGGGTTTGGCGACGGGGTTGGGTGGTTGATCGTTGTACTGGTTGAGTTTGACGACGGGGTTGAGTAGTTGAACGCTGTACTGGTTGAGTTTGTCTGACGGGTTGGGTGGTGGTGCGCCGTCTTGTGGGGGTTCTACGTTCGCTATTTTGACGGGGGCGTGAAGGGCGTTCGGGTTCGCTGGCGGTTGCTCCTTCTTTTACCACATAAGGTGAGGCGATCGCATTTGCTTGTCCGGTGCTGACTAATGCTTGGTAAATTAAAGCAGCGACTTCGGCTCTGGTGGCTACGCGCCGGGGATTGAGAAATCTGACGTTGGGATAGCTGACGACTAAACCTTTTTCCGTAGCGGCGGCGATCGCTCTGCGTTCTTCTGCTGAAATTGTACCGGCATCGCGATAAACGCGCAGAATTCGTTCTGGTGAACCGCTGGGAGTCAAACCAAGTCCCCGCGCCAAGGCTACTAAAACATCCAAGCGCGAGACATTTTGGTCGGGGTTGAAACTGCGGCTGTTGGGAGAACCTAAAAAGCCCATTTCGTAAGCATCCGAGATGGCGGGATACGCCCAATGATTCGTTGGTAAGTCTCTAAACGTCGCCATCTCGCGGGTTTTGTTGCGATCGAAGGCTTTGCTAATAATTGTGGCAAGTTCGGCGCGGGTTACCGGATCGTTGGGACGAAATGCACCATCGGGATATCCTTGCAATAATCCCCTTCCGACTAATTGCCCGATAAAGTTTCTTGCCCAGTAATTAGCGGGAACGTCAGGAAAGGCGATGGGAACTTCCGGTACTGCTTCTGGGGTGGGTGCTGGCGTCGCTGCGGGTGGTGTGGGTTCGGGTGCGCTTGCCAAAACTTGGCTGACATCGTAAACCGCAGCATTCCCCACTTCCACGTTAATTATGCGACTTTCTCTTCCCGGTATCGCCGTTAAGCTTGCAGGCAGATCCGATCCGAAAACGACGCTAGCGCCGCTGCTGATAGTGCCGGGATAGACGCTGGTTTGGGGCGGTACGGGTAAGCCGGGGACTTGATACCAACTTAAGTTAACATCCTGCAAGTTGTTGAGGAAGAGGACTTGTTCCGCACCGGCATTGGTGCCGTTAATTTGGGTGAAGTAGTCGTAAGTTGTCGTACCTGGGTCGATTTGACCATCGGCGTTGATATCGATGCCGTAGACGGTTCGCACGACGCGGGTGGCAGTGGGGCGATTGCCCACTATTAAGTTTACCGCTGCGTTGGCGAGTAATACTTCAAACTCGGTGTAGCCGATGAGGCGATTTTGGAAATCATATAGGCGCACGACGATGCGATCGCCTGGATTCATTCCCCGCCTAAATGTGGCTCTTTGATTGAGACGATAGCGATAATCGCCGATAAACCTTTCCGCTGCATAGCCATCGTTGCGTTTGGCTTTGAGGGAGACTCTAGCAATTACTTCTGATAGGGTTCCCGATGGTTGCCGAATTGCGAGGCTAAAACTTTCTTGTCCTTCAGCAGGGGTTTGCACCACCGGCGTTTGAATGCGGTTGTTGGGAGCCACTGGGGATGGTGTGGGTGGTTGGGTTTCTTCCCTTGGGGGTTGAGTAGCCCTTGCCGGTGGCGTCGGACGGGTGGTGGGACGATTCCTGGTAGTGGTATTTTGTCTGGGGGTTGGTTGTTCTGGGGTTGGCTCTGTTGCACCTTCAGCTAGTTGTTGGGTGGCGGCTGCATCTAGTTTGACTAGGGAACCAGATAAATTGGTGCGATAGATCCAACGAGTGCGATCGCTTGCTACAGTTACTTGCCATCCGGGAATCAGTGCTTGGGAACAAGCTATCCCAGGACTTCCCAAACCCAAACAGCCATCCGACCAAGTTTTCTGTTCTACTTCTACTACGCGCAAGTCAGAAGTTTGCAATCCCGTCTGCTGGGCTAAATTCTCTAAAATTGCCTTCGTTACAGCTTCCGGCAATTGAACCTTATTTTCTTCCGTTGCTCTGCGAGACGGTTGATTTTGTCTCGTGGGCGTTCGAGTCGGTTGATTTTGTCTGGTGCTTCTTCTAGTCGGCTCACCTGCCCCCCGGCTCACCTGCTCCTCTGCCCCCCGGCTTCCCTGCTCTACCTGGGAGGTACTAGCACTAACCGAAGTGGGTGTAGTTGCTGCGATCGCCACACCGAGCGCTGCAAAAGCAAGTCTGCCGATTGCACCAAAGATACCTTGATTCATAAGCTTTTACCCCCTCCCGGTATGGCTAGAGCAACGTTGACTGGTTGCAGAACGGTTCTGAAGAATTGATTTTAGGTGAAACGATACTACGATATACAAAAATAGATTAAGAATCTTAACAGAAAATTGTGACTACTCAACAACTAGCCACAACCACCCCATTAGAAAAGCTCACCTGGTCTTGGCGAGGCCACAAAATACTGTACACCGTTAAGGGTACGGGACTCCCCCTCGTCTTGATTCATGGTTTTGGCGCATCTATCGGACATTGGCGGAAAAACATACCGGCGTTGGCAGAAGGCGGCTATCGGGTATATGCCCTTGATTTACTCGGTTTCGGCGGTTCGGATAAACCCCCGTTGGATTATACGCTGGATTTGTGGGCAGAACTGCTAAAAGATTTCTGGAACGAACACATCCAAGAACCCGCCGTATTTGTCGGTAACTCGATTGGTGGGTTACTGAGTTTGATGGTAGTCGCCCACCATCCAGAAATTGCCGCAGGTGCAATTCTACTCAACTGCGCCGGTGGACTCAACCATCGCCCCCACGAGTTAAACTTACCCTTGCGCTTGGTGATGGGAGCGTTTACCAAAGTAGTGCAAAGTCAGCTCATAGGGCCGATCTTGTTTAACAGCATCCGCCAGAAACAGCGCATTCGCAACACCCTGCTCCAGGTTTACCGCAACTCGGAAGCAATTACCGACGAACTGGTGGATATGCTTTATGCGCCTTCTTGCGACCCAGGAGCGCAGAAAGTATTTGCATCAATTCTGACTGCACCGCCAGGGCCGACAATAGCAGAATTACTGCCCAAAGTCAAGCATCCCGTTTTGGTACTTTGGGGAGCAGATGACCCTTGGACGCCCGTGAAAGGAGCGCAGATATTCCAGGAGCGGAACTCAAACGGCGAACCGATAGAATTTATCTCGATTCCCAACACAGGTCACTGTCCCCACGACGAGCGCCCCGATGTTGTGAATCCGTTGATGTTGGATTGGTTGGCAAAACTGTAACCAAGGTAATTGTAGGGGCACGGCATCAGTCAGTTTTGGCACCAAGCGAAATGATACAGACGCCGTGCCCCCCACCCTGTTTGATCGTAGGGGCACGGCATCATCACAAATCCCCTTGCATCACCCCCTTTGAAATAACCGCGAAGGCGCAAAGGACACGAAGAAGAAGAAGAAGAAGATCTCGATCGGTTGCC
>DNGG01000173.1 GCA_003486675.1 Cyanobacteria bacterium UBA11372 | reverse complement strand
GAAAAACCCCAAGTGGGAGAAGTAGTCCAAGTTGGCTCTGGCAAGCGCAACGATGACGGCTCTCGCCAAGAAATGGAAGTCAAAGTCGGCGATAAGGTTCTCTACTCCAAGTATGCCGGAACCGATGTCAAACTCGGTGGCGATGAATACGTCCTGCTCTCCGAAAAAGATATTCTCGCGATCGTTAGCTAATAGCTAATGGCTAATGGCTAATGGCTAATGGTAAGAACGAGGCAATTAGCAATTAGCAATTAGCAATTACCAATTACCAATCACCAATTATCAAAATCGTCGAAAACTATGGCTAAGCGCATCATCTACAACGAAAACGCTCGTCGCGCCTTGGAAAAAGGGATTGATATTCTAGCAGAAGCAGTTGCCGTAACTTTGGGTCCCAAAGGCCGCAACGTCGTGCTAGAAAAGAAATTCGGCGCTCCTCAAATCGTCAATGATGGTGTCACCATCGCCAAGGAAATCGAACTCGAAGACCATATCGAAAACACCGGCGTTGCCCTGATTCGTCAAGCCGCTTCCAAGACGAACGACGCCGCTGGCGACGGTACTACAACTGCTACCGTTCTCGCCCACGCGATGGTAAAAGAAGGTCTGCGTAACGTTGCCGCTGGCGCAAATGCGATCTCCCTCAAGCGCGGTATTGACAAAGCTACCCACTTCCTGGTAGAAAAAATCGCCGAACATGCCCGTCAAGTAGAAGAAACTAAAGCGATCGCTCAAGTCGGTACGATTTCTGCCGGTAACGACGAAGAAGTCGGCAACATGATCGCCGAAGCAATGGATAAGGTGGGCAAAGAAGGCGTCATCTCCCTGGAAGAAGGGAAGTCAATGACCACCGAATTGGAAATCACCGAAGGGATGCGCTTTGATAAAGGCTACATCTCCCCTTACTTCGCTACCGATGCGGAACGGATGGAAGCAGTTCTCGACGAGCCTTTCATTCTGTTGACCGATAAGAAGATTGCCTTAGTGCAAGATTTAGTACCAGTACTCGAGCAAGTTGCTCGTTCTGGTCGTCCCTTGCTGATTATCGCCGAAGATATTGAGAAAGAAGCTTTGGCTACCTTGGTAGTCAACAAGCTGCGGGGCGTGCTGAACGTTACTGCGGTTAAGGCTCCTGGTTTTGGCGATCGCCGCAAGTCTATGCTCGAAGATATCGCCGTTCTCACCGGCGGTCAAGTAATTACCGAAGACGCTGGCTTGCGCTTGGAAACCACCAAGTTGGATATGCTGGGCAAAGCCCGTCGCATCACCATTACCAAGGACAGTACCACGATCGTCGCCGAAGGTAACGAAAAGGCAGTCCAAGCTCGTTGCGAACAAATCCGCCGTCAAATGGAAGAAAGCGATTCTTCCTACGACAAGGAAAAAATGCAAGAGCGTTTGGCTAAATTGGCTGGTGGCGTAGCAGTCGTTAAAGTTGGTGCTGCTACCGAAACCGAAATGAAAGATAAGAAACTGCGTTTGGAAGATGCGATTAACGCTACCAAAGCAGCAGTAGAAGAAGGGATTGTTCCCGGTGGCGGTACTACCCTGGCTCACCTGTCTCCTCAAGTCGAAGAATGGGCGAATGCCAACCTCAAGAATGAAGAGTTGACAGGCGCTTTGATCGTAGCCCGCGCCCTGGCTGCTCCCCTGAAGCGGATTGCTGAAAACGCCGGACAAAACGGTGCCGTTATTGCCGAGCGCGTCAAAGAGAAGGCATTTGACATCGGCTACGATGCAGCAAAAGGCGAGTTTGTCAATATGTTTGAAGCCGGAATTGTTGACCCTGCCAAGGTGACTCGTTCCGCGCTGCAAAATGCGGCTTCCATCGCCGGTATGGTGCTGACCACCGAATGCATCGTGGTTGACAAGCCAGAACCCAAAGAAGGCGCTCCTGCTGGTGCTGGCGCTGGTATGGGCGGCGGCGACTTCGATTACTAAGATTCTCTTTCTTGTGGGGTGGGCATTCTGCCCGCCCTGTCTGTTAAGTTGTCAATCTTTCCAGCCGCTTTTGGCACTTTTTTGAGTTCAATCAAGAGTTAACCCTAGCATGGCAAAGTCTTTAAGACTGCCATGCTAGCGGCTTATTACCCATATCGAATACAGCTTTTGCTCAAGAGTTAACCAGAGGTATAGACCAACTGGATATGGTCTATTGCGTCCATTGTGTCAAAATAGAAATAAAATGCACGCACTAAACGTCGCTTAGGTCATAACTGACTTTCAGTAGCCAAGCGAATCTGGGAGGGAAGCTGAGTGTCCGCCACCATCACAATTAGCCCTGATGAAATTAGGCAGATTTTTCAGCCGCGCACGTCTAATTCTTCTCGTCTTTGGGAGCTTACTAAAAAGGCAAATGCCCTGGCGGTGATGGTTGAAGAGCATTGGGAGGAATTTCCTGAGCCAAAGCGAGAATTGCTCGCAACCTTTGCCTATGAGGTAATTGAACCACCAGAAGGTATTCAAGGAATATTTCTTGTCTTCGCAAACCGTCTTTATTTAGCTTGGATTGTGCTTAAAGGTGAGCAAGATGCTTTTATTGCTTATTCTGGTGCGTTTGGGCGTCTTATAAACGCAATTTTGGCTAAAATTGAACAGGAAGATATCACTTATCAAAAAGCCTTATCTGATGCACTTGAAGAGGCTTTTGCCAATTTAGAAACTAGCGAAGCCATGACTGCGGAGGAAGCTTGTGAACGGATCGGGCGCATTTCAGATCAAGCTCTCAGAGAACTTTGAGCGAGAGCAACAAAAGTTGATTCGCGTTCACTATCGCAAAAATCCCGCAGCAGCCGCTAAGTTTATCGAATTAATACAGCAATTCGTTATTATTTTGAGTATTAATCCCCGCCTTCGACCTCCTTTAGGACATTTAGAACCTTGGCCTAAAGGTACTAACTGTGCTGGATGGGAATTGTGGAAATTGGAATTTAAAATGCCTCAACTTCGCGGAGCCGCCGGACAGGGGCGGCTTATCTATTTAATAGATACCGTACACAAAGAGGTGGGAATCGTATGGATTTACACACACGCAGAGTTTGAAAAACGTCCACCAGAGAAGAACTTAAAGCGTTTACTTGAGCAAATTATCGAGTCTTCTAACATTTCAGATCAAAGTAATAATTCAACGCAACTCCAAGACGGCGAGATAACAGAACAAGAAGCCGAAGATGAAGACTCAAGTAGCGGTTGCACAGACTCTTAAATTTCCTTTCTACTTCCTGGTAGAGGCTTTTTTATTGAACCGCTCCAGGCGCAGAGGACGCAGAGGCCGGTTGCATCGGTAGCGTAAGGCGGGGCGGGTTTATTTATTCCTTGGGTAGCCTTCAAATATCTCTCGTAAAACCCGCCCCTACTATATACAATCAAAGCGAAGGGACACGATATTAGTCGAGGTGGTTGATTCTGCACTCCCCGATAATTATCCAAGCCAACAATTACTTTACTTTCAGATCGTCTGATTCTAAAATTGTTGCGAGTTCTTGTAAAAGTTTGTCCTGCTGTTGTTTTAGTGCGTTTAGCTGGTTGATAATATTTGCCATATCTTCTTTGCGATCGCCTTGATTTAGAGTCTGGTTAGATGGCACAGTAACTAATCCGCTGACCATTACATTTCCCAAGGATTTAGACCCAATCCCTAAAAAAGACTGGATCAATTTGAATGGTGCTATTATTACAGAAATCCATGCTTTCTCTACCAACCTACCGATAGCTTTCAATAATCCCCAAAATAGGAAAATGACTAAAAGTAAAATTCCTAAGTCGTGAATTGGATGATTCAAGATCCAGAATAATATCGGATGATCGTTAAACCAGTTGTTAACAAATGAAGTAATACCAGCTTCAATGCCTTCGGTTAATGAAAACCTCAAGTTCTCGGCTTTTTGAATACTTTGTTCTAAAGATGCCTTCGCATTTTCAGTTACATCAGTTATATTTCTAGCCGCTTGGGTGGTAGCTTCAGTAATAGTATTAATAGTGTTGCTAGTGTTGCTAGCTATAGAATTTTTTGTTTTTTCGGTTACTTCAACAACTGTTACAACAGCTTTGTTTGTAGTTTGACTGAGCTTATCCGCAGCTTGACTAGCAGCTTCGGACACAGAGGTTTTGGCTTTTCCAGTAATTTCAGCCACCGTTCCCATAGCTTTGTTAGTAGCTTGATTGATTGCCATATTTTATTACCAAGTTAATCTTTTTATTTAATAACATTTATTTTATATTAAACCTTCCGAAAATTTACGCAATTTAGCTTTTCAGATAATATCAGTACCCTATTTGAGTACGGAACCTTCTAATCCAAGTGCTGCTGGAGTGATAAACCGGGTTTCTCGTTAAGTAGCTTCCGAACCGGGTGTAACTGTTTTGCCGGAAAGCTAGATTAATGCGATCGCAAACGCTCCTGTTTTCCCTCTTCCTTTAATTTCAAGTATTTATCAATAATTTGCCCTGCTGATTAACCCAGGAAGGCATAAAAATTTTAGAGCTAGAGGTTAGGGGATTTTGGTCATACTTCTATGTTGATTTTATCTGAAGCCATTATTGCTGCCACTTCTTGCAATAACTCGTTCTGCTCTTTTTGTAGCGCTTCTAATCGAGTGGAAATTTCTGCTAATCTTTGGTTTTTATCTGGCAAAACTGGTTGAGAAGTTGCAGGTGGTAAGGCTGGAACTGTTTTTTTATTTCCGGTTAATTGTTTTAATGCTAAATTTCCAGCTGCATTCAGGGATTTAGCGCCAATACCCAATAAGAAATGAAGTAATTTTATCGGGGCTTGCATCAGGCTTCGCACGCCGATTTCAATTAGGTAACCTAGCCATTTGATTAGCTGCCAAATCAGGGCGATCGCAAACAATCCGATCGCTACACTAATTATCGGATGATCGCTCATCCATATCACTATCTCAAGTAACCGGAATACTGCCGGATGATCTTGCAACCAATAACTGGCGGAGGAAGCGATCGCTGTTTGCATAGTATTCAATATCACACTACTGCTAGACTTGAAACTAGACTTTTGTTAAAGGAATGGGAATTCGGGTTTTCCGCTATTGTATCCTCTGAGGAAACGCGATCAATCTCTGGGAGAAACTCGAACGTGTGCTTAAAATTCTTGGTCGTCGCTGCTATAGCCGCCCCTTTTTCGCTAGTAGGGGTGGGTTTTACCAACCATTCTGCTATAGCCGCGAGATATCTCGTTAAAGTAGCCCCTTCTACAGCCTTAGCATTAAACCCCTCACCCCGTCAAGGGTTGGCTATCTCCTTTTCCCCCTCGTCTGCATTAGTCGCTCAAACTAGCTGGAAGGAGTTTTCATCTTCCGAGGGGAAGTTTGCTGTTTCAATGCCCGGTACTCCGAAGCAGGAGACAGAAACCGATGAAGATGGTTTAACCTCTCACTCGTTTACCGTCGAACTGGAAAACCCAAACAGTGCATACCTGGTTACTTACTACGATGTGCCTGAAGTTGCTAAAGCTACCCCAGAGCAAATTAAAGAACTGCTTGATGGTACGCCGGATGCGTTTGCTAAGGGGGGCAATGCTCAGTTGACGCGATCGCAAAACATTATCCTCGATGGCAATCCAGGCAGAGAATTTGAATTTACCTCGACTGAAGGTTTCTCTGGCAAGGGACGAGTCTATCTGGTTGAGGAGCGACTGTTTTTAGTCGTGGCAATTGCACCTCAATCGCAAAACATTCAACAGTTTTTAGACTCGTTCCGCCTGCTATAGAAACCTTCCTTTCTTGGCGTTTTTGGCGTCTATGGCGGTTAATTAAAACAAATCCAAATCCGTCACGGCACCGATACTGCTGGAGGATACCAGTTTGGCATATTTCGCCAGTACGCCTTTTGTATAGCGCGGTTTGGGGGGTTGCCACGCAGCGCGACGCGCTTCTAATTCCTCATCGCTGACGTGCAGGTGCAACAAACGTTGGTTGGCGTCGATGGTAATTGTATCGCCTTCTTGTACTAGCGCGATCGCTCCTCCCACCGCTGCTTCTGGTGCGACGTGTCCCACTACCATTCCGTATGTACCACCAGAAAAGCGCCCATCGGTAATTAATCCAACCGAGTCTCCCAGTCCCGCACCGATAATTGCTGATGTCGGTGCGAGCATTTCCCGCATTCCTGGGCCACCTTTCGGCCCTTCGTAGCGAACGACAATTACGTCTCCCGCGACAATCTTACCCGCTAAAATCGCTTCTAGGCACGATTCCTCGGATTCGTAGACTCTCGCAGGGCCGGTAATTTGTGGCTTTTTAATCCCGGTAATTTTTGCTACAGCCCCTTCTGTTGCCAAGTTCCCTTTCAGGATTGCTAAGTGTCCTTGGGCATACATGGGATTGTTCCAAGGACGGATAACATCTTGGTCTGCGGGGGGTTCATCGGGCACATCGGCTAATACTTCGGCGATGGTTTGACCCGTAATAGTCAGGCAATCTTCGTGTAGCAAGTTATGCTGTAACAGCATTTTCATCACTTGGGGAATGCCGCCTGCTTTGTGTAGGTCGGTGGCTACGTACCTACCGGATGGTTTTAAATCGCAC
>DNGG01000671.1:13667-14804 GCA_003486675.1 Cyanobacteria bacterium UBA11372 | reverse complement strand
GTAAAAGGTTTTTCTGATTCTCCATCGTGCAAATATGCGGATAATTCTGGATTGGTTTGGCGCACTCGATCTAAAAACCAAGCGTGCAGTCTAACTGCGTACTGTGCGTCAAGATAAGTATCGCTGGTGGGAGACAATTCTAAAACCAATCCCACCATCTCTGTATTATCGGGCCAGGTGAGATTTGTTTGAGCGGCAGTTTTGCTTTTTCTGGTGCGCGTTCGAGGTACAGCCATTGTCGCGACTGAGTGGAATTAGGGGATATTTTAGCTGATTTGCGTCCCCTTTTGGGGAATAGGGAAGAGGAGGATGACGCTGAAACGCCCGCACGCTAAAGCGTGGGGCTACACAAGCAAAGCCCGCCTGCGCGGGCTAAAATCCTTGTAGGCTGCGGAGGCAGCCTTTGTTTGTGTAGCCGCACCCTTCAGGGTGTCGGATGGATTGTGCAACAATCTGCACAGTTTCGAGCAGTTGGGGTTAAGCTCGTGGGGATAAACGACAAAAAATGGAGGTAAAATTAATCGTGAAACTTAAAGCGATCGCATTAGCAACACTTTGCACTTTACCCCTTGCTTTATCTCTATCTTTTGCCGCCAATGCAAATAGACCAAATCAGCCATGTCAAGCTCGTTTAGATACCAGCAGTGGAACTGATGACGAGGTGAACAACTGTCCGATTACCGTCGGTAATTTTTCAATTAGGGGAACATTTTCTAACTCGAATTTCCAAGCTTCTTTTTGGGCATACGAACCGGCTTATTACATCCTTTACGTTAAAAACAAGCGCGATGGTAGTACGATTAACCTGACGGGTTTTGATGTTAGAGGTACGACCAGCAGACCGCAATACCGATTTAGCGATCGCAATCGAGGTATTACCTACGTCGTCACTTTCCAATATTCAGACCGCAACACAATCCGATTGGAAATGTTTAGAAATAATCAAGCGATCGCCAATCAATTGCTAGCCCGCGAATCAGACAAACTCATCGGCGGGCCTTAAGTAAAATTCGAGCGATAACTTCAAAATTGAGTCAATAAGACGGCACAGCTATCTAACAAAAGATCCTGTTGGTAAAGTCATATGATGTCCGCTAGCAACGGTAGTGCATAATTTTTGACGGGAGTAGGGGCGGG
>DNGG01000671.1:2625-13454 GCA_003486675.1 Cyanobacteria bacterium UBA11372 | reverse complement strand
AGGGGCGGGTTTTACCAGCCATGCTGGTAAATCACGAGAAATTTTTTAAACCCGCCCCGGCTGACGCTACCGATGCTACCGGACATGATATCATTCCAAGATCTGACCCCTCCCCAACCCCTCCCCGAAGCGGGGAGGGGCTTTCCAGCCCCCCTTCCCTTGCAGGGAAGAGCTTTCCGGCCCCCCCTTCCCTCGCAGGGAAGGGGGTTGGGGGGTTAGGTTTTCCGACTTTGCTAACAGCATCACAAATTAGGTAGCTAGCAAAAAAATGCAAGATTACAAACCAGGTAAGCAAAGTTGTTGCCGAAGTTCTGGAGGAATGGCTGATCGTAGAATGCCACAGATTGGGGGTGGGGGTGCGATCGCTTTTTTATTTGGGCGATCGCAACTTAGTAGTTGGCTTTGCGTTGACTGACAGGATGAAAGTTAGTTTTAGATACCATATTTAGTTTAGTTAATCTACGTTTTCAGATTCTTCCCTGAAGGTGAAACCCGCTTTCTCCGAGACTAAATTCAGATGTTTGAGGGTGGAACGAGCAGGTAAGTGTCCGTTCTCCCACTTACTCACAGTCCTCTGGTCAACCCCCAACTGTTCGGCAAATTCTGTTTGTGTCAACCGCATGTGGAGACGTAATGCTTTGATCAGTTCGCCATTCCACTGCACTCCTTCCCCCGCCTGCCGAACCTGAATTTTTCGGATCAGCTTACGAAATGTTACCCGTTGTGAATCAAGATCGACATTTTCAACCCGATAACCTGCCTCCATCCAAGCGCTAGCTTGCAAAGCGCCCTTTTTGCGGTTACTCCACCAACCTTGCTGATTGTGTGCTGAAGCAGGAAGTGGGTTATTTAGTAATGCTTCAATGTCGGCGAAGTTGAGGGTTACTTCGTCGAGATGGCTATTTGCTCGCAGATAATCTAGGAGTGGCTGGTACTTGCTGCCCTCCTTCATAAGCTGTCCTGTGAAGTTTTCAGATCGTAGAATGCCACAGATTGGGGGTGGGGGGTGCGATCGCTTCGCTTTAGGCTGTCGATACAATTAATATTGGGGACGTGGCAGCAAATTTTTCATCTGGATTCCGTCAGCGGTAAGAGGTGGTGACGGTATATGGTGAGTGATGGGGATTAGGCGTGCGATCGCAGTTTAAATTTTTCCTGAAAGGAACCTGGTAAAAACCAACACTAACTCAGATCTATCTCTTCTTTATTAATCCACTGTTCTTGTGTGTCTTTAGCTAGGTCGTCAATATTTAACCCTGTCTTTTTAGCTTCCTCAAATTTTTCTTTATACTCTTGAATAAGTTTCCACTGAGAACCCACCTTATAAACGTTCTTATTTACAGTTTGTATTATACCTGGCTTCCACATAGGCAATAAATATGTTTGATTGAATTCTTCAGCATTAAGATGCCCTAAAAGTTCCCATTGTCTACCACTATCCCTCAGTTGGCTGTAGATATCACGATAATGTAATGGCTCATTACCAACAATTTTTATCACTTCCTCAATTAAAGGACTTAAAACCAGAGGGATAACGGGTAACTCGACCCAGTAACCATGTTCAGCAGTAAATCTGACGCATTCCTCAGCATCTTCATTTATGGCTTGAACGTAGTAAAGCCGTCCTATAGCACTAGATAAAGTGGCTGCTAATTGCAAAGAAAAATTAATCACATTATTACCGCCAGTCAGATTGCTCCATACTTCCTTGCCTCGTTTTCCTGGATTGTCAAGCGCAGCTACTACTTTAATAATATGAGCGTAAGTTAATTCAGTATTGCGGAGATCTACTTCACACCAGAAGATATCGCCCTTCTGTCTTTGATGCTTTTTACCACGAATATTTGACCAATCTCTTTTCAGTAATTCTTTTAGTTGTGGTTGCATTGGCAGATTCAAACGTGTATGAGGCTTTTTGGTAACTCTGCCACTAGGATTGTCCACATAATACAAGTCATCCTGAGTATCTGAACCCTCCAAAACTTCTTTAGTTGTGAAAATTACAATTCCCTGAATATCACCTTTTTCCTCAGGTTTTTGCTCTGCCTCACCCGATCGAGCAAAAAATTCCAAATCTTCAGGATTCCCACGCTGGTAACGATGAGCCAAATAGGAAATAGGCCCGGTAACAGCTCCTGGCGATAAACCCAAGCCCATTAAGTGGTAAACTCCCATATAAACCTCCAATTAGATTAATTTACAATTAACTTATCGAAACGATTTCTGTTTGACCCATCCCCAAGCGTGTTTTCATCCCTGTACTAGCAAAATTAGCGTAGTGAATGAGAAGGGTAGCAACATTTGCTAGTAAAGGTTCAGTGCGACTCAAAACTTGTAATGTCACATTACCCGTAAATCCATTTACATAACCCTTGGGAAGGCTGAATAGGCGACTTTGAGTATTGTGATATTTGAGGGCGATCGCCTCACTCAAATATACTAATAGTTCATCGCCACCTAAATACACAGGGGCAAAATGATTCCAACGTTCTAGCCAACTACGAAACATCAAATTTGGTACAGGTAAAGGTAAATGAGTGCGACATTGAGCAAACGCTGTAGGAGTTACAAAATTTAGATTAAATTTTCTCATTGGTTCTGGCTCAGTTGCGATTGTGGTGTGATATAGGCTTTCATAGCTGCTAGTTTCGTCTTCTCGGTTAACAACATCAAATTTGGCACCAAAAAGCTCTATTGAGGAAGACAAATCTAGGTTTGCAATTGCCTTTGCTGTCTGTTCTTGGAGTCCACATAAAGATAAATTGTAAAAATTATCAGGACTGAAAGTTAAAAAATCCTTAGAAGCAGAACAAGCCCCAACGATACCTGAGTAAATAACGTTAGGAATTAGGTTATTACCCATATCTAATTGCATTTGCTTGTGCAATTTTTTTGCTAGCTCCAATGCATAGGAGCGAGGTATAGTTGCTGGTTCTGATGTAGTTAATATCCAGGTTGAGCGAATTAACATATAAATTACAAAGGTGTAAGATTAACCCATCCTAATGGTTTTTTGATTGGATTGTCTGCATCGGGAATCACTGCGGTACGCCTAGACTTGGGAGATTCCAAGCTACTTGTTGCTTTAGGACAACAAGCATTGCGGATAACAGATCTAGTTTGTTGTTGAAAGTGCAAGCCTACCGTAGTTCCTATCATCCCGGTTCCCCAACCTAATCTTAGATTATAATTGCTAGGTGAAGAATAAAAATTACGAATAGAGCTAAAATCTAGTCTTGGCTGATTATCTGTGATGCTGTTCCAGTATTTTTGTTCGTATTGCCACTGAGCATGTGCAAATTCATGACAAATTTCTACGATACCTTCTACTGTTTTCAGTTGAGATGGTAATTGCATACTTTGCTCGTGCTGAAATCTATCCAGCACTTCCATATCTATACAAATAGTAAATTCAGTTTGCACATTCCAAATCATCTCTATATAATTACTCGCACGAAATTCAGCTATTCTTTTATTTTGATTTTCTTTAAAGCTAGACGAAATAACTTCAGCTACAACATGTAAGTTAGCCTCATCATCAAAATCAGTTACCAGTGGTGTAGAGTCACTCACCTTGATTGCTCTCATAAAATCTGTATTAGGAGTATTTGGTTCTCCAAATCGACTATTTTCAAAACTGAGCTTAAAATTAGAAAATAAATAGCTATTCATCGATATGTTTTTGTCATCAGCTATCTTGAGCATTTCCTCGTCATCTAAAAATGTTTTTTTGTCAGAAAGTTGCTTGGCTCTAAGTTTTCTTATCTGTTGCTCAATTTCGCTGACTCTTGTTGGTGCTTGGTGTTTAAGTAAGTAGTAGGCGATCGCAGTTCTAATTGCTCCTTTGATTGATGAACCTGGAATATAAATTTCTCCAAATCCATTACGAATCATTGGAGCTATATCCTTAGTAATTAGCTGATTTACCCATTTATCACTAATGCCAGTTGCAGGAAATATTTTTTCATTGTCTAGCCATTCTGCGCCAAGAGCTTTGTCATAAAGTTGCTTGATTTTTTCAAGGATATCATTTATTTTTTGATTTTTTTGCCTAAAGTTATCTTGACTTTGCATTACTCGGATATAATCTTGCGATAATTTTTCATATTCTTCCAAATATCCACGATTTGATTTTTTCGATTTTACATTTGTCCGTAAAGGTTTTAGTTTGTGCAATGCCTCTGCTAAAGCTGTTTGATTTGGAATAAAAATTTCAGTATTTTCTTGCACATATTCAAAGATATTTAAAGCCCCTACTGCTCCAATTCCAATGTGAATCAAAGGGCTAGTTAAACGAACAAGCTTACAATTGTAGTTGCACTCTTTGTAAGCATTCAAATGAGCTAAAGCAGAACGAGAGTTATTGCTCATAATGTTTATTCCGATCGGTTGATTGGTAAACTAACACTGATACCACTGCGATATATTGAGTGATTGGCTTTAAATTCCTTTGGCGTTACATCAGCTAATTCACCTTGGGGTAATATTGGAAAAACTGAGCCTTCAGCAAACATCCTTATAGATTGGCGGCGTAATTGACGACCAGAGAAAGGAGATGCAATCCAACCACCTCGCGCCATAATTTCGTAACAAGCAGATTCTCTAAGTAATCCATTGGGAAGTGATTTTTCCCAGTACAAGCTAATTAAGCAGTAATGCGGGTTAATTAGATTAGATGGTTTCAAGATATCTGTCCACAATTGATCTAAATCTAACCATTCAGTATCAAATCTGCCAGCACCACTAGATCTTTCTCCTCCTATTCCTTCTTCTCCCAAAAGCTCCAAGGAAATTTTTAGGTTGTGTTCTAGCTTTTGGTCAAATAAATGGGGAAAAGAGACGAGAAAGTACAAACCTGCGTCTTCATCTTTTTCCGGTTCTCGGTGAAACTTGACAAACCCAGTATGATAGAAGTTCGTGCCTCTATTAGTTCGATCTACTGCAATTTTAGGAACTAGGTCAAATTTAAAAGATTTACTGTAGTCGAAAGTGCCAGTATGATACAAATCCCCTTTGTCAATCTCCTTTTCAGTTCGAGCTTTAGCTTTACTAATCAACTCATCCCGATCGTCTTCCGTGAAACTTTCATCGGTTTGATACCAGCGATGCCAAATCTTCAAGGGTAAATAATTGAGTTTTTTGTAAACCTTAGCAAACTCTAAATCATCTTCTTCTGAGCTACCTGGATATCCCTTGGGTAATACCAAAGGTCGAGGCAGATAATAGGTATATCGATTACCTTTTCGCCTATAAATGAAAGTAGAACTTAGGCGAAAGGCTAACTCAGGATGTTGTTCGTATCCTTTGAGCAATTTCCCTGCTTCTTGTTTGCCAAACAACTTGGCATATGCACTAATCCAGCCACTAAACAGCGTATCAGAACGTACCCGTTCGCTTGTCTGTTCTAAACCAATGCCTAGTTCGCCAAAGTGAGCAAAATTTCGACCAAAATTAAGCCTAACTAATTTGCAACACATTTTCCACCTATTCTATTTATTGCTTCCTGGCAATAATTGCTGAACTTTGCTGCTTTTACCATCAAATAGTCCCAAGAGTTCTCTGATATTATTTGGCGGTTTTTCCATTGAACTGTCAAATTTATGACCACCTCCAGCAATCTTGGAATAATCGTGATAGCGCAGATCGAAATCCTCAAATTTTACTTTGCCGTAGCCTCTAGAACCATTTCCGCCAAGAGCATCGTCTTCTAAGATGGCTAGAGCGATCGCTAAATTTTCAAAGTCTTTGACAGCTTCTTCCTCGTTCTCAACGGTATAAACCATTTCTAACTTAAATCTAGCCCCTTTCGGCACTCGCTCAATCTGTCGCGGATTGGCTGCTGCTGTTATTCTATCGATCCCATTCTCGAATTTTCGCTCAGTTAAAAATAAGCCAGTGTCAATTTTTTCGAGTTTTTTAAGAGAGTCTTCTTGTAAATGAGAATCTCGTACAATCAGACGAGCAGGAGCATTTTGTCCTTTAATTTTTTGATATAGCTCGCCGCTGCTATCTTCTTTGCCTAAGCGACCTTCTTTAACTATATTTTTTGTTTCTCCTGCTTCTTGCACTTCAGAAGCTTTTACCCAACAGTCTTTACCAGTTGAACCAAAAACGCGAGAAAGTTCACAAGTAGCAGCCCCATCATAAAAAATGTACTGTGATGATTGCCCAGAATTTCCTTTAATTTCCGTAAATCCGCCTAACAAGTCATCACTCTCATAACGCCAAACTCCGCCAGATTCGCGATTTAGAGGTTTGTTTAAAAACCGCTCTAGAATTGAACGGAGTTTGCCTTTAAGTGAAGAACCAGGGATATAAGGATGTGAAGTAATTGGATCTCGCACCACCAGCTTGTCAATACCACCTATATCTAGATTTCCTTCGACACCGCCAATATGAAGTCCTGTTTCAACAACTATAGTGCTGTTGATAAGCAGTTTACCCAATAAACGCTTTTGTTCTATTGATGCAGGCATAATCATTCTCCTCCGGCTGCTTTGTGATAGGCAATAATAGATTCAATCAGTTGAAAAAAACGTTCAAAGTCATCTGAGTCTTCAACTTTTTCTATGGCAGCATCCATGACTTCTTTTAGGGGTTTGACAGCATCCTGCCTAGCAGAAGCATAGGCAAGTTTTTGTTTGAGCAAAACTAACTCAGAGTCTATTTTGGGTAAATCTGTCAGAAAAATTACTCCCGAATCAGTTGTTTGATTTTTGATTTGTACTTTTATTTCAACTTTGAGGCGATTTACTGTATCCAAAAATTTGCGAATTTGGTTGGTCTTTAACCCTCGATCTTTAATAGATTTTCCAAATGCTTCAGCCTCTTTGACTAAATCGCGAATCGGATAGTATTTTAGAGTTCCCTTTATATCGGTTATGGTTTTAACCACTTGTTTGACAATATCTGTCTTGTCAGTAAGGATAGGACGGGGATTAGGCATGATAGATTACCTAGAGCGAGTGAGTAGTTCAATCCAAGTAGCGATCGCCCGAAAGTAAGGCGCGTTACGAGGATTCATAAGAGATTGACGAACGGCAATAAAATCTTTGTCATCATGTAATGATTTGGGCAATCTTGATAAAGCATAAGCTAACTTTGGTAAGTGCAGGTAATAGCGTACACCATTTTTATTTTCCTCTTTTTCTCCATCTTTGTCCATCTGTTTGAGAATTTGCTCTTGCGTTGCAGCCGCATCTAATAGCCTGCGAATGAAACTGCGAGAATAGTCAGAACCAAGATCGAGTTTATTAGTCAAGATTTGAATAAATCTTAAAACATCAGATATTTCAGGTTTGGCCTCTTTCTTAAGATACTGCTCTTTATGAAAAGCAATAATTTTTGATTTATCTTCTATCTGAGTGGCTATATTTACCCATTCTCCCCATTTAAATACTTCTCCAAACAATCCCAAACTATCTTTACCGTTCCCTTTAGCAGCTTCCTCAGCATCTCCACAACTCCTAGCAGCTTGATAGAGAGGATACTTGATCTCATTAATACTAATGCCTCCAGAAACAGTAATATCTTTATTCCATCCAGTATATTCTCGAAAAGCTTGATAAGTATCAAAAGCAAAATCAACTACTTCATTCCAAGTACCGCTAACAAATAAATCGTCACCACCGGCATAAATAAATAATAAATTTTGACGTGGCTCTTTGGTTAAAACTTTAGCAGTTGCAGGGAGATTATCCTGGCGGTTCTCTGCTAAACTGTTGAGATAGACTTTAAAGAAATAACTCATTTGGCGCGAAAGTCCAGCCAGTCTTGGCAAAGTCTGCTTGTCACCTAACCCATGAGCGAAAATTTTACCTAAGTTATCGACATCCATCCTTAAGTAACCAACTCTGGGAATACAACCAGCTGCTTGAGCAGATTGTGCCATTTCACCAGATCTGATAAAATGCACTCCTTCTTCAGTTTTAATAATCTTACCGTAGTTACCCAAGAGTAAAGGTACAGTCTTATCAAGATAATATTGATCTACTTGCCAATTATTGATTAAAAAAACTGCCTCTCCATCTGCAATTTTCAAGGCTCGCTCTGGTGTTTCAAAGAGATAATAGTATGAGCCAGGAAAAGATAGTCTTTCGCCTGCTTTAAATTTTCTGTTTAAAGTAGACTTTTTAGAGCGAACAATTGCCTTTATATTAGGCAGTTTATCACCCAATGCAAACATTGTCCGGCACATCCAACAAGCTGGTGAGGAATCTAACTCCAGATGATTTAAGGGTTTAAGACTAGGTAAGTCATCTCGATGACAGACTCGACACGGTGGATAGCTTAGGTTAGGTCTAAGAAATAGATCTAGTTGGCTATCAAACTTACGCTGTTTTTGTTTGATCAGTATTTGAGGTGTTTGCGTCCAATATTTAGCAAATTCTGATGTGCCTACAGCTTCAACAGGTAAAGATAAATAGTCAAGGGCTAAAAACACTTTTCCCTGAAAAGTTCTCCTAAGCCAATCATTAAAGCGATCGCGTATTTCAATAATGGTTTTTACTAGGTTTTTAGATGGCTCAGATGCTAATAAATATAAATTACCCCCTCCAGAATAGACAACACTGGTACGCGGTAAATGCAGTGCTTCCAAAAGTTGCTGCACAATTTCTTCAGCCACTAATTCTAAATAAAAGCTCCGCGCCCGCAGAGATTTCAGCGCCCCATCTGAAGAAATGGTGTAAATAAAGTTTTGAATTCCCGATAGATCCCCTGCTACTAAGCTCAATTCTTTTGCATCTGGGTTATTGGCAATTGCAGCAGCAACAGCGGCGGTGCTTCTGGCAAGATCGATTAATGCCACATCGGTTTCGCCAAAGCTGAGAAATGAGCCGAATTTTTCTAAGATTAAAGTCAGTAAAGCCAGGTTTTGGCAATCGGCACTATCGAGTTGGTTTAAGTCTTTTTGAATCTCTTGTTTTAGCGAGTTGATTTCCGTAGGTTTTGGTGATTCTGTTCGAGGATAGCGAATGGTAGGATTGCTGTCGGCGATCGCTTTAGCAGGCCAATAATGCACCTTGTCTTCACCCTCTGCCAATTTCACCTGATCAAATAACAGCCGCAAAGGTTGAATAGTGCCGCTAGGCAAAGGTAAAATCTCCCGCACCCGCTTCACTACAGGATACTCGTTTGCACAGCTACATTCTGCGGGTAATTCAACTCCTGCCCACTTTGCCAATACGGTAACTGCTTGTTGGACAATTTGCAAGGCGACATCGGTAGCGGTGACTGAGGCGTGTGTCATGGAACATCGATGGTAAATTGTTGAGTAAATTAAGCGATCGCATCACTCTTTTTATTGTTGTGCCATTATCGCATAGCCCTGGAAGTGGACTCTTCCAAAGCGAGAATGGATTTTGGATGCGATCGCCAGGGTGAATTTTGCACTAAAATCAGCCAAATCTTAGTAGCAATACTGTGCCAATCTCCTGATGACACCATAGCGATAACCGCCGCGATGTCATCAGAATAGTTGGTTAGCTTTACTACTTGGCTTCAGCAGTTTTCTCTATCTGATTTGGGCTAGGAGAAACTTCCAAGTCGAGTTTTACTCGTATTCCACCCCACATTTGCCCTAGAAGCATTGCTAAAACTACTAAGCCGAATGCTCCTCCCAGAACTACGGGAAGTGGATTTGCAAGCTGTTGTTCAAGAAACTTAAAAAACTGTAATATTACGGGGAGATATTGGGCGGGAGGCTTGCTGTTTGCCTCTGAGTGTTGGTTGTCTAGATTGGTGGGTGTTTGAATGCTCTGACTGTTTGCTATTTGTGCGTTGTCGGGAGGCGCTATGTTTGTTGGAGGTTTGCTGTGGTTGTGTGCTAACCCCCCATCTGGTTTCGGGTTTAGCGGGAAGCTGAAAGAATATTGGTTTTGGTTGTTAGGGTTAAAAGATGCTGGCTGTGACCAGGATTGATTAGCAAAATAAATGTTGACTTTGGGCAAGTCATTTGGAGGTTGTTTCATTGAAAACACCTTTGTAGGTTAATGCTCCTAGCATATCCCAATTTTTTTGGTTGATACAATAATCTCAATATACAATTAGCTGTAGTTACAGGACTGTCTTGGCTCTCTGCCTACTTGACTTGTGCAACAAACCTGAGTATAGTTATACGGTTAGATTATTCAGTCAAAACACTTAAAGCTTGTTTCTATCGGCTAGGCGCTTCCTAGCAACTCCCCGTAAGGGGATTGAAACATACAGCTTGGTGACCAAGACTGATTAGCCAAATAACTGATTTACTCCATCCCCGCAAGGGGACTAAAATCTCGAAAAAAACTATAAAGTCATAGCTGAATCTGTGATGCGATCGCGCACGCCGATTCCTCTTTCAGGTATTATGTCGCTCCAAGGAGGAGCGAGCATTTTTGCACTTCTGTGAGCGATCGCTTCCATACCTAATTTCCATACGGCAAAATGCCGTATAAAATGGAAATGTAACCCAAGTTGCGATCTCGGTTATGGATAAAGCTAACTCAAAATCGGTAGCTCGCTTGGAGGCACGTGTCAGTCCAGAAATCAAAGCTCTTTGGCAAAAGGCAGCCGACTTAGAGGGAAGAACTATGACCGATTTCGTCATCGCCAGCGTTCAAGCAGCAGCATTGAAAGCGATCGAACAGCAAAAGACATTGAAATTGGACTTGGAAGATAGCGAAGCTTTTGCGATCGCACTGTTGAATCCTCCCCCACCAAATCCAGCTTTGAAAGCAGCAGCTTTGCGCTATAAGCAAAAGATGAAAGGCTAATGTTACTGACAATAGAACCGCTTGATAGTCGCAGGCACAATCGCTCGACTTTTTCATTTCCGGTCGATTACCCATAAT
>DNGG01000671.1:0-2431 GCA_003486675.1 Cyanobacteria bacterium UBA11372 | reverse complement strand
GATTACCCATAATCAAAAGCCGGGGCACGGCACGATCGAAGTTATCTGTATGACCGAGATATCTCTGATGCCGTGCCCCTACGCAACAACGGGGTGAGGTTTTTTATTATGGGCAATTCAACGGATATCATATCAGATCTCTCACCTGCGCTTCCAACCCGCCAGCGATTTAAATCGCTGGCTAATAGCGAAAGTCCACGCTTTGTGGACTAACAGCTTTTTCAGTCGGATTTATCCGACTTCAGCTATGAGACTCTTAATTGATTCCCCGTCGGTTTGTGACAACTGGCGCAAGATATAAAGTGCTTTATTTTCATCGCGATCGCATTCAAAAACCCGCTTTCTCAAATAACCAACCATCCAACTCTCTCACACTCTTTTCCAATTCCTCAACCATCCAACTTCTACTCACCTGACGATAAATTTCCAATTGCGCTTGCTGCAACCATAAAATATCTTCTTTACTGCCGCGAAACTGACTCCAAATCGCTTCTCCTTTTAGCCGCAAATTGACTAACATCCCGCGAATATTATGCAATTTATCTGCTAGCATTACCCGCTGCACCGATGGCGAGGCGCAACGCAACTGTGCTAAATATTGCAACTTGTGTGCTTTCCAATTGGGGAATAAATTCGCATCTGGTTCGGTGCAACCATCGACAATTTCCGCCACCTTGTCTCCAAACCGATGTAAAATTTCTAACCTGGTTGCCGCCCCGCCTTGGTCTTCTACCGCGTCGTGCAACAAGGCTGAAATTGCTTCATCTTCATCTCCGCCATCTTCCAATACTAACGCCGTTACTCCCAATAAATGGGCGATGTAGGGGACGCCGGTGACTTTGCGACGCTGCTGGGCGTGAAGTTGCGTTGCATAAACCAGCGCCGTCTCAAAACGCGAGGTTAAATTTGTTACCGATCCATCATTCATGATAAAGTTTCCATTCTTGTTGTACTTCCCTGGCTGCCCGTTCTCGCAGTTCCACGGGTAGCAAAATTTCTACGCGGGGTCGCCACGCCCGCAAGCGCTGCATCACGTTGGGGTCGTCTTGGCGATAGGTGGCGCGGTAGTAGGCATCACCAGGCGATCGCGCGCGCCACACTTTCAGCATTGCTTCCCGCTGTTCGCCCTTTAATGTCTGGCGAATCAGGTTTCCGGCGGTTTGATAGTCTACCGCTGCAAACGTGGCGTGACGATCGGTGTTGCGGATATAACGGTCATCCCACTCCCGGTCAAATCTCAGTAATAACATCAGAGCAGGTTGGTAATAATCAAAACCCCAAGCTTCTGCCATTGCCAGTTGAATCTCGTCTGGTGTGGGCAATTTCCCCGTGCTATACCGCTGTTTCAGCGCCGGGGGAACTCGCGCCGCTTCCCAACTCAGGGGTTCGATGTTCTCAATGCGATCGAGGCGATAGTTGCGCCAGTCGAGTGGTTTGGTTTCTCCCGGCGGCAGTTCCCCAAATCCACAGAGATAGGGGCCGCGCTGGTAGTAATAGATACACACCGGATAGACAACGGCGGCGAGGGTGGTTTGCTGTGCTGCATTCCAGTAAGTGAGTAAAATCGGCGGGACGACTTTTTGTTCCCAGAGGGTGCGGAGTTGTGCTTGCCTTTCATCCACGCGATCTATTTTAGTAATCACATATTCGAGGTGGAGGAAAAAGCGTTGTTGTCCTTGGAGACGCGCCGAAAGATTATCGGCGATCGCTGCCAAGTCCGGTTGCGTGAGAAAATCTAGATTGTAGGTGAATAAACCTGCATCTGCTTGTCTGGCTGCACTGGGTGTGAAAGGGCGATCGCTCACCCGATAATATAGATGACCGCTGCGTTTGAGCCATTGCAGTTCTGCCAATACTGACAAATCCGCCGCCAAGGCGCGGCGAGTCAAACCAAACAGACGAGTTTCCCACAATTTTTGCAGGTTATCGGGACAGAGGTGATGCCGTCGGAGTGAGTCGGCAAACTGTTGTTGCTGTTGTTCGACTTGGGAAGCGAAGGTGGGTTCTTGCAAGCAAGTTTCCCATTCCAACTGAGTTAAATTCAGATGCAAACCGAATAACCAAGCGGCAACGGTTTTCCCGCAGAAACATTCCCTGTCATGCAGTCCGGGTTTTTCTTCCCCCTTGGTGTGCGTCTCGCTGAAGAAAGCATCCCGCCAATCCGCATAGCCAAACGGTTCTGGTAAATTGAGCTTTGTTGCTGCTTCCCCATACAGAAAATGCAGCCACACCCACAAGCGCAACGCCTGTAGCAGTTGTTGTTTTAAGTTTCCCCGCGCCAGCCATTGCAACAATTCTACGCTGGGTGGGTCGCTCCAAAGTGGGTTGAGCATTTTTGGATTCGTGCGATCGTTTTTCTACTATCGCTTATGTTGGAAGTTTGCGATTCCAAATTTTTCTGGTTATGGTTTTCGTCCCCTTGCGGGGAGGT
>DNGG01000152.1 GCA_003486675.1 Cyanobacteria bacterium UBA11372 | reverse complement strand
TTGAAACGGGTTAAAACGTTGATTTTAGTTAGCTTTAGCTAACTTAAGCTTTCAGCCTGAAATTTATTTCAGGGCTGTTTGTCGGGTAGGTGCAAGATGTGAGAGAGAGATTGTTTATCGCTTGCGGTTAATGTGGGAGGATGTAACAATCAGACTCAGCAGCTAACTAACTCCAGAGCAGTTTCATGATGGTAGATATCGCGATCGCTGCGATCTCCAGTTTTCGAGTTTGGGAAAACCGGGATTGGGAGTATGAATACTGGTCTACCGGCTGTGAAGAACTGTTTGGCTACACAGTTCAAGAATTGATGGCAGACAAAAACCTGTGGCTGTCGCGGGTTTTCCCAGAGGATCGGGAAACGATTGTCATGCCGCTGTTTGAAGCGTTTTTTGCCCAACGCAACGCTACCGCCGAGTATCGCTTCAATCGCAAAGATGGTTCTGTTTGTTGGATTTCTAGCACCTATGCCTGCCAAAAGATTGAGGGCAACTCTTGGACGATCGCAGTTGTACATCAGGATATTAGCGATACTGCTGCCGCAACGCTGCGCGATCGCCAACAAGCAGAAGCCGAAGCGCGCCAAACAGAAGCTGAATTTCGTGCCGTGTTTAACCTGATCGGCGTCGGCATGGCACAGGTCGATATGAAAACTCGTCGCATCCTGCGCGCGAATGCCGCCTTTTGCGGGATTACCGGATACTCCGAAGCCGAATTGCTCGCCCTCACCGTTGACGACTTGAACCATCCTGACGATCGCGATCTGCTAGATGGGGATAGCTACCAGTCAGAAAAACGCTATCGGCGGAAAGACGGCAGCGCCATCGATGTAGAAGTGACGGTTTCTGCTTTTATGGAGGCAAGCAAGCAGTTTAACCTGGTGCTGATTAAAGACATCACCGAAGTCAAGCGCCTCGAAGCCTCGCGCCAGCAAGCCGAAACGGTTGTACAGGAGTCCCATCAGCAGATGCTCGCGATTTGGGAAAGCATCACCGATGCTTATACCATGCTCGATCTGGAGTGGCGGATAGTCTATGCCAATTCCACTTCAATGGGTATGTTATGCCAATTGGCGAATCTGGAACCGGAAGAAATCCTCGGCAAAAGCCATTGGGAATTGTTTCCCTGGACGGTTGGGCAATCGATTGAGCGAGAATATCGGCGAGCGATCGCTCAACAGGTGCCGGTGCATTTAGAAGTTTTATACGAACCAACTGGGAATTGGTTTGAAATTCATGCCTATCCTTCACCAGTGGGGTTAGGACTCTACTTTAGGGATATTAGCGATCGCAAGCAATTAGAAATCGCGCTGCAAAGCAGTGAAGAAAAGTTGCGCCTCGCCCTAGATCTAAACACCATTGGCATCTGGGAATGGAATATCGGGACGGGAGTTGTGTTCTGGAATGCCAGTCACTACATTGTATTGGGCTATCAGCCGGGGGAAATTGAACCCAGCTATCAACGCTGGCGCGATCGCGTTCATCCCGACGATATAGAGTTCGCCGAACAAAGGATTATCCAAGCTTTAGAAACTCACACCGACTACGAAGCAGAGTTGCGATTGGTTCTAGATGATGGCAGCATTCGCTGGCTGCATAGCAAAGGGCGAGCGATTTACGACGAGCAAGGACAACCCCTGCGGATGGTTGGGGTTGAGTACGATATTAGCGATCGCAAACAAGCTGAATTAATGCATCAGCAGCAACTCGAACGAGAACAAGCGATCGCCGACATTTCTCAGGATATCCGGCGATCGCTGGATCTAAACGAGGTATTATCCCGCACCGTGGAACGAGTCAGACACTTGCTCAACACAGATCGGGTAATTATCTTTCGCTTTCGCCCCGATTGGCAGGGAGATGTGGTCGTGGAATCGGTGGGGAAAGAGTGGATATCGATCCTTTCCACGACCATCTTCGATCCTTGTTTTGAAGAACACTACATCGAACCATATCGTCAGGGGCAAATTTCTAGCATGTCCGATATCGACGCAGAAGACATCGAGCCATGCTACGTTGAAATGCTCAAACCATTTCAGGTGAAAGCCAACCTAGTCATTCCCCTATTACCAGGCGAACAGTTATGGGGTTTATTAATTGCCCATCAATGTTCGAGTCCTCGACAATGGCAGAATGCAGAAATCGAATTACTGCAACAACTAGCAAACCAAGTTAGCATTGCCATCCAACAATCAGAACTGTATCAAAAAATCCGCGAACAAGCAGCTTTAATTGATATCGCTACCGACGCGATATTTGTCAGAGATTTAGATAACCGCATCTTATTTTGGAATCAAGGAGCCGAACGCTTATACGGCTTTCCAGCAGCAGCAGCGCTGGGGAAAACCGCCGATGAATTGTTTGATGGAGAATCTGCATCTCAAATAGCTGAAAATCTAAATATTGCTATAGAGAAAGGCTTCTGGCAAGGCGAACTCGAACAATTCACCAAATCGGGTAAAGAAGTTAAAATCGCCAGTCGTTGGACGCTAATGCGCGATGAATCCGGACAGCCCAAATCGATTCTCGTAGTCAACAGCGACATCACCGAAAAGAAACAACTGGAAAAACAGTTTTACCGCGCCCAACGCTTGGAGAGCATTGGTACTTTAGCCAGCGGCATTGCCCACGATCTAAACAATATCCTGACTCCCATTCTCGCCGTTTCGCACTTGCTGCCCATGAAATTCCCCAATCTCGACGAACAGACGCGACAACTCTTAGAGATACTCGAATCTAGTGCAAACCGCGGCGCGAGTTTAGTTAAACAAGTTCTCTCCTTTAGTCGAGGACAAGAAGGCAAGCGCGTCACTCTGCAAGTAGAACACCTGCTATCAGAAGTCGTTAGCATTGCCAACCGAACATTTCCCAAATCGATCCAAATCTCTGCCAATATTCCCAGAATGGAACTGTGGACAATCTCGGCTGATAGTACCCAAATCCATCAAGTATTGATGAATCTGCTCGTCAACGCCCGCGATGCCATGCCCAATGGCGGAAGTTTAACGATCTCGGCAGAAAATCGCTACCTAGATGAAAATTATGCCGCAATGAATTTGGAAGCTGGTGAAGGCTATTATGTGATGATTACCATCTCTGATACAGGCAGCGGCATTCCACCCGAACTATTAGAGCGAATTTTTGATCCCTTTTTCACTACCAAAGAAGTCGGTAAAGGAACCGGATTGGGACTAGCAACTGTAATCGGGATTGTAAAAAACCACGGTGGTTTTGTCAAAGTTTATAGCGAGATGGGAAATGGGACACAATTCCAGGTTTATTTACCAGCATCTGAGGGAATACTTAGCCAGCCAATCATAGAAGAGGAACTGCCCATAGGTAATGGCGAATTGATTCTGATTGTGGATGATGAACCCACCATTAGACAGATTGCTAAGACTTCCCTGGAAAAATACAATTACAGAACACTTTTCGCTAGCGATGGCATTGAAGCGCTTTCGCTCTATGGCAAACACCAAAAGGAAATCAGCGTAGTTTTAATTGATATGATGATGCCAAATCTGGATGGATTAACTACTATCCGCGCTATGCAAGTAATGAACCCGCAAGTGAAAGCGATCGCCACTAGCGGACTTGCTTCTAATAGTCAATTAGCTTTGGCGGTTAATGTCAAGAAATTTTTGTTAAAGCCTTACACCCTCAAGGATCTATTAAATGCTTTACATGAAGTCATTTCAACCACAAATTCACAGCTCGATTGAGAGTAATTAACCTTTGGTTGTCTATAATTTAGATTGGATTAAAGTAAGAAACCAAACTGTACCTCGCCTTTAGCAATTCCTAGAAAAAAAGTTGTAATTATGACAAAAGTAGAAATTTACAGTGCAACCGTTTGTCCCTATGCCCATCGTACCAGACTGGCGCTGCTGGAAAAAGGCGCAGACTTTCAGTTAACCGAAATTGACTTAGAAAATAAGCCAGATTGGTTTACTGCTATCTCCCCTTATGGCAAAGTTCCAGTTATTAAACACGGCAATAACATTGTCTGGGAATCAACGATTATCAACGAATATTTGGATGAAGTTTTCCCCGAAAAACCATTGATGCCAAGGGATGCGGGGAAGAAAGCGATCGCCCGCATCTGGATTGACTTTGCCAACACTAAATTCACCCCCGCTTTCTATAAATTACTTCTGACTCAAGCACCAGAAAAGCAACAACAATTGGCGCAACAATTACGCAATCATCTAGTATTTATGGAACGAGAAGGTATTGGCAAATTATCCAGCAATGGCGCTTATTGGTTGGGTGAATCTCTCAGTCTTGTCGATCTAGCATTTTACCCTTGGTTTGAACGGTTTCCTATCTTAGAACATTATCGTGGTTTTACCTTACCATCCGAATGCCTGCGACTTCAGCAATGGTGGGAAGCAATGAATGCCCTTGAATCCGTACAATCAATTAAACATCCGACAGACTTCTATATCGCCCAATACATCAAGTACGCCAACAACACAGCTTCCGGAATCACTGCCCAGGAAATGCGACAAAATTAAATCCACCCCTCCCAATCTTCTTCCTCCTCTTATTGGTGTCCTACCCTTCGGGAAGCAGCGATCGCGTCTATCAAGCCTAATACCAATTTCCCTTGATAATGCTACACATTAATATCTGCCGATTGTAGGGGCGGGTTTTTCCAACCAGCTCAGCCAAAAACCAATAATTTCAATAAACCCGCTACACATTAATATGTGCCGAT
>DNGG01000150.1:19947-21887 GCA_003486675.1 Cyanobacteria bacterium UBA11372 | reverse complement strand
TCAACGAGTTTAATACCGAATTGGTCAAATAGGTGATGGGTAATTGGTAATGGGTAATTGGTAATTGGTGAGATGCCGATGACCGATTACCGATTACCAAATTCAAAAATTTTTCTGGCACATAGTGCCGAAAACAGACTTCTGTCGCTATCATCTGTCACAAGGCTTATTGCCAAAAAACGCGATCGCTCTCTTGTAGGTGTGCTGATGTCTAAAGTCTACAGCACAGATGAACTACTCCAAATCTTGGCCTCCGAGCGCCAAGCTTGTCTAACGGGGAAACGCCTGAAACTGACGACAAAGGTTTCCGGTAACCCAGTTATCGATATGTTTCTCAAAGCCGAGGGGTTGCAAAAGTTCACGGCATATCAAGACTTTAAAGCTGCCGTTCACGACTACCAGCGGGAACACGAGGTTTCCGGCATTGTCTGGCGACAGATGACGGTGAAGGGCATTTCCCTGCACTATCCCGCCGTGGATGACCAGCTAATTGCCATCCCTAGCGATATTGAAACCCTCAAAGCTGCCAAAACTTCGATGCTGGCATTCTGGCACGAAGTGACGGCGGGTATGGATTTATACCTGAGCATGAATAATGGCAGAGATTTCCGGCAGATTCTGCCCACCGATGTGGATAGAATTTCCGATCGCACCGAATGGGTAAATCTCTGCAAGTGGGAAAATGCCAAAAATTTCCTCGAAATTGTGTTGCAAATGGGATGGGGAAATCCAGAGGAAGCATCTTACAAACGAGGATGGCCTAATTCTGGCAGCGAATACGTTCACGCAGTCAATCCTGGAAATAAACCGATTTGTTAAAGCTAGCGTCAAAAAGCCGATACCCGCGCATGGTATCGCTATACAAACAAAGCAAGGCGTAGCAGGCGAGAGTTTGTGAGCCATCTTGCTTTAGCGTGGGGGCGTTTCAGACGATTGGCGAAGGTATTGTTAAAGAAACCGGGTTTTTGGGTAAAAAGAGCGATCGCGCCGCCAGAAACCCGGTTTCTCTGAGAAACCGGGTTTCTGGGTAAAAAGAGCGATCGCGCCACGTGGTTTGAAGGTATATTATTGACGAGCTGAATTCTTTAAACGATGAAATACTGGCGCGAAACCCTGGCTGTAGCCCAGCGAATCTTGATTGAACTGTTGCGGCGGCGGCGCAGCTTGATTTTTTGGTTGATTTTTCCCCTTGCTGTCCTCGCGATTAACAGTTTAGTTTGGGCAGAACAGGCACAAATGTCAATGGCTCAAGCTTTTGAATTTATCGCGCCTTCAGCCTTAGTCGGGAGTGCGCTGTTTTTTAGCTGTCTCGGCGGTACGGTAGCGACTGTAGTGTCAGAAAGAGAACAGCAAACCCTCAAGCGCCTGTTTCTCTCCCCTCTCAGCGGTACTTCCTACTTTTTTGGCATTTTTATCGCCCACAGTTGGATCGGAATTGGTCAAGTTTTAATAGTTTATAGCGTTGCAGCATTTTGGGGCGCCCGGTTTCAAGGTTCGCTTCTTCTGGGTGCAATTCTCATCTTATTAAGTATCGTTTCTTACGTTGGTTTAGGGTTTATTCTGGGTACGCAATTGGGGCGTCGCACGGAAGATGTCAACGCCTTAGTCGCGACGTTTGGCGTGCCTTTATTAATTTTAGGAGGGGCGTTTTTTCCTTCTTCTCTGTTTCCGGATACGCTGCTCAAAATTGCTCGGATAAATCCCATCTATCACATGAACGAAGCTTTAGTGGCAGTGGCTGCCAATGGAGAAAACTTGAGCAAAATTGAATCCCATTTTTGGTTTTTATGCGGCTTTTCTGCCTTCGTAATCCTGGGGGGATGGCTGTCTTACTGGCAAATGTTAGAGTCGGAACGCAGTCTGTGACACAAGAAAAGTAGGTTGGGTTGAACGCGAGTGAAACCCAACGTCTACTAAAAGCTTGTGTTGGGTTTCATTCT